>NZ_JBANAZ010000260.1:0-591 GCF_059803455.1 Bradyrhizobium sp. UFLA05-108
CGCCAGCGCCAAATCGGCCTGCAGACTGCGTTCGTGAAATTCATCGAGGATCACCAGCGACACGCCCTGCAGCTCGGCATCCTGCTGCAGCATGCGGGTGAGAATGCCTTCCGTCACCACTTCCAGCCGGGTCTGCGGCCCGCTTTTACTTTCGGCGCGCATGCGGTAGCCCACGGTCTGGCCGGGCTCCTCCCCAAGTTGCTGTGCCAGGCGGTAAGCGACATTTTTCGCTGCCAGCCGCCGCGGCTCCAGCATGATAATGCGCCCCGGCAATCCGGCCTTAGCCAGGATCTGCAGCGGCAACCAGGTGGATTTACCGGCGCCGGTCGGGGCGTGCAACAGCACCTGAGGAGCGGACTGCAGCGCAGCCAGCAACTCATCAAGCACCGCGCTGACGGGCAATGAAGACACTGAACTCTCCGTGGTGGTTAACGTTAAACGGCGTACAGTGTAGCATTAGCTTTGCCCCCGTAGCCTTTCAAACTGCGGCGTCGTTAGCTATAGTACGGAGCTCATCCATGCGCCCCGCTTCGCGCGAGACCGTTGCAAACCGCATTCAAGTCTGTTCCTGACGGATTTGTCATTATTTAC
>NZ_JBANAZ010000261.1:0-618 GCF_059803455.1 Bradyrhizobium sp. UFLA05-108
GCGAAGCCGCGCAGGGCGCGTTCGGCGGCGTTGTTGGTGAAGCAGATCCGTCCGTCATCGACGAAGTGAGCGAACCGGTCCCAGCGGCGCAGCATGTAGTCGATTGGCTTGGCGACCGATGAGGAGTTCGACAGCCGAGCGCGCTGCTCGCGTAGCCATGCTTCCAACGTCGTCAAGAGTGGGGCGCTTTGTTCTTTGCGCACCCGCAGCCGCTCTTCGGCGCTTTGGCCGTTGATGCCACGCTCAATATCGAACAGTGCATCGATGCGCTTGACCGCCTCCAGCGCGATCGGCGAGATCGCCGCGGCGTTCCTGTCTCGCCTCGCATTGGCGGCGATGTCCGCCAGCTCAAAAAACTGCCGCCTGGCATGGGCCCAACAGAGTGCGGGCGTGACCGCTCCTTGCGCGCGCGAGGCGTCATACAGCTCGTTATAGCCGCTATAGGCATCGGCCTGCAGGATACCGGTGAAGCTTTGGAGATGCCGCGTGGGATGCTCCTGCCGTCGATCGCGCGAGGCGTAATAGAGCGCGGCCGGCGGCGCCCGCCCACCAAACGGCCGGTCGTCGCGGACGTAGGTCCAGATATGCCCTTTGACCGTCTGCCCCTTGGCCAGGATC
>NZ_JBANAZ010000262.1:0-592 GCF_059803455.1 Bradyrhizobium sp. UFLA05-108
GCCTGCTGCACGCCCTCACCCGACACGTCTCGGGTGATCGACGGGTTGTCGGACTTGCGGCTGATCTTGTCGATCTCGTCGATGTAGACGATGCCGCGCTGCGCGCGCTCGACATTGTAGTCGGCGGCCTGGAGCAGCTTCAGGATGATGTTCTCGACGTCCTCACCGACATAGCCGGCTTCGGTCAGCGTCGTCGCATCGGCCATCGTGAAGGGCACGTCCAGGATGCGGGCGAGCGTCTGCGCGAGCAGCGTCTTGCCCGAGCCGGTCGGACCGATCAGCAGGATGTTCGACTTCGCGAGCTCGACGTCGTTGTGCTTGGTCTGGTGGTTGAGGCGCTTGTAGTGGTTGTGCACCGCGACCGAGAGAACCTTCTTCGCATGGCTCTGGCCGATCACGTAGTCGTCCAGCACCTTGCAGATTTCCTTCGGCGTCGGAATACCGTCGCGCGACTTCACCAGCGAGGACTTGTTCTCCTCACGGATGATATCCATGCAGAGCTCGACGCACTCGTCGCAAATGAAGACCGTGGGACCCGCGATCAGTTTGCGGACTTCGTGCTGGCTCTTGCCGCAGAACGAGCAATACAGCG
>NZ_JBANAZ010000263.1:0-590 GCF_059803455.1 Bradyrhizobium sp. UFLA05-108
ATATTGGCGATCGCCTCGCGCAGATCGCGGCTGCTGTCCAGCCCCAGCGCCACCACCTGCCGCAGCCTGGCGTCCTGCACATAGTCGCGCCAGGCGACGTCCGGGTAGCTCAACGCCTGCTTGCCGGCGGCCTCGCCCTGCGGCAGGTTGGCGGGCACCGGCGCCGCGGGGCGCTGGTAGTGTGGATCCAGCGACAGACACCCGCTCAGCAGCAGCGGTAAAGTTAACATCATGACTCGTTGCAACACGTTATTCTCCTGCCTGAGACGGCGAGTTGGTGGGCCGGCGGGTAAACATGCGGCGCACCAACACATAAAACAGCGGTACGAAAAAGATGGCCAATGCGGTGGCGGTGATCGTACCGCCGATAATGCCGGTACCGATGGCGATTCGGCTGTTGGCGCCGGCGCCGCTGGATACCGCCAGCGGCAGCACCCCGGCGGTGAACGCCAGCGAGGTCATCAGGATCGGCCGCAGGCGCATGCGTGCCGCGTGGACCGCCGCGCCAATCAGCGTTTCCCCCCGCTGGTGCATCTCCTCGGCGAACTCGACGATCAAAATGGCGTTCTTCGCCGACAGGCCGATGATGG
>NZ_JBANAZ010000264.1:0-582 GCF_059803455.1 Bradyrhizobium sp. UFLA05-108
GCAGCTGCTTAACGCGTTTTTGTTCGCGCTCGATAGTGACCGGGTAGGCATAACTGGTGCCCGGCTCAATCCCCGTGACATACCCCTGTTTTAACGTATCGGTATTCTTCCACAGCGTCAGGACGGGCAACTGGCGGGTATCGAACTGAATCGCCACCCCTTTGTCGCCCGCGTTATTGACCAGCGCCGCCAGTGTCTGATGATTCGGATCCGATAAGGGCTTAATGTTAAAGACCATTTCATCGAACCCTTTGGTTGGACCGGCATAGGTTGCCCAGGTCTTCAGCCCGGCTTTGGCATAGTCGTTAAACGGGCTGATGCTGGCCATCGGCGCCAGGAAGCGGGCGCCATTTTCCAGAATCGGTGCGCCGAAATTGCTGTGATAAATAATCTGGTAGTCATGGGGATAATCCGCCCGGTTGGTTAACACATCATGCAGGCGGAAACTGTTGCTGCCGGGCACATAGCGCAATTCGGTCAGGGTTTGCAGATCGGCTTTTTTGAATGTGCTCTCTTTGATCAGGCCGCGAACACGAATTTCATACGGCGCCGTATCCGCGACCTCAACCTCAACCCGCGAGG
>NZ_JBANAZ010000265.1:0-579 GCF_059803455.1 Bradyrhizobium sp. UFLA05-108
CGGTTCGCTCACTTCGTCGATGACGGACGGATCTGCTTCACCAACAACGCCGCCGAACGCGCCCTGCGCGGCTTCGCACTTGGGCGCAAATCCTGGCTGTTCGCCGGCTCGGAACGCGGCGCCGAACGCGCCGCCGTCATGGCGACGCTGATCATGACGGCAAAGCTCAACGACGTCGATCCGCAGGCCTGGCTCGCCGACGTGCTCGCCCGCATCAACGATCACGCTGTCCACAGGCTCGAGGAACTCTTGCCATGGAGCTGGGCCGTCGAGATGGAGCGTCGTAAACTGGCGGCATGACTGTCGGCATCGCTCGCCTCAAAATTACTCTCGATGACGTCAAGCCGGTGGTTCTGCGCCGGGTCGATGTGCCGTTCGACATCAAGCTCGACCGCCTGCACCTGACCATCCAGGCGGCCATGGGTTGGACCAACAGCCATCTCTACGAGCTGCGCGCCGGCGACGTCGGGTGGAGCACGCCTTATCCGGATGCAGATTGGGGCGCCGGCGAGTTCCTCGATGCCCGCAAGGCTCGGCTTACCGATATCCTCGAAGATGTCGGAATAAAGAAGCTCACAT
>NZ_JBANAZ010000266.1:0-554 GCF_059803455.1 Bradyrhizobium sp. UFLA05-108
GGCCGCATGCATGGCGGGGCGGGTGGCGACCGCACCATGGGCCTGTTCATCAACACCCTGCCGCTGCGGCTTGATCTGGACGGCACCGCCGTCGAGGCAAGCGTGCGGATCACGCATGCCCGGCTGGCCGAGCTGCTGGCGCACGAGCAGGCCTCGCTGGCGCTGGCGCAACGCTGCAGCGGCGTTGCGGCGCCGGCGCCGCTGTTCAGTGCGCTGTTGAACTACCGCCACACCGCGCCGGCGCTCGCTTGCGGAGCGGATGCCGGGCTACCCGGTGTGGAATGGCTGGGCGGGGAGGAACGCACCAACTATCCGCTGAGCATGGCAGTAGAGGATTTTGGCGAGGCGCTCGGCCTGACGGCGCAGGTGGCGGAAGGCATCTCCGCGGATCGGGTCTGCGGCTACATGCAGCGCGCGCTGGAGCAACTGGCGGACGCGCTGGAGCGGGCGCCGACCACGCCGGTGCGCAAGCTGGACATCCTGCCGGCCGACGAACGGGCGTATCTGCTGGAGGAGCTAAACCGGACGGCGGCGCCTTATCCCTCAGAGCAGTG
>NZ_JBANAZ010000267.1:0-553 GCF_059803455.1 Bradyrhizobium sp. UFLA05-108
TCGGGATTGTGAGCCACGGCTAAGTCGGGAATGCCCGCACTCTCCATGGGCTGCTCCCGAGGGGTGTGCGGGCTTTTCTCCTAAGAGCCTAACCGAAAATAAGGAGTGAGTGATCTCGGCGGGCTGTGATTCCTTCGGATTTGCGAAGATTCGAGGGAGGGCACGATGCCTGGACCGAAATCACTCGTCTCCAGTATCAACGCAGCGGGCTGCGTTACACAAGCGATCTGACTGATGCGGAGTGGGCGCTGATTGCCGGGAAGATGCCGCGACGACGGCGTCTCGGGCGACCACGGCAGGTCAATTTGCGCGAGGTGGTGCAGGCGATCTTCTACATTCTGTCCACCGGCTGCCAGTGGCGGGCCCTGCCGAGCGAGTTCCCGCCGTACTCGACGGTCCAGGGCTACTATTATGCGTGGCGCGATAGTGGCAGGTGGCACATGATCGTTCGAGCGTTGGTGCGCAAAGCGCGGCAGGAACTTGGGCGCAAGCCGACACCGACGGCTGCCGTCATTGACAGTCAAACCGCTTCGACGACGCAGGCCGGCGGGCC
>NZ_JBANAZ010000268.1:0-552 GCF_059803455.1 Bradyrhizobium sp. UFLA05-108
CTCTACGCTTTCGGTCCAACGCACCGGGCTGTACAGCTGACGCACCAGCGCGCTGCGGATCGCTTCCGGATCGTTTTCGGTGCGCACGTCGACGTTGTTCACCACCGGCACCTGCGGCGCGTTGAAGGTGATGTCCTGCAGCGCCACGGCCAGCTTGTCGGCGGCCGGCTTCATCAGCGCACAGTGCGAAGGCACGCTCACCGGCAGCGGCAGCGCACGTTTGGCGCCGGCAGCTTTACAGGCGGCGCCTGCGCGTTCAACCGCTTCTTTGTTGCCGGCGATGACCACCTGGCCCGGCGAGTTGAAGTTGACCGGAGAAACCACCTGCCCCTGCGCAGACTCTTCGCACGCCTTGGCGATCGCGTCGTTATCCAGACCGATGATGGCGTACATCGCGCCGGTACCTTCCGGCACTGCTTCCTGCATCAGCTTGCCGCGCAGCTCGACCAGACGGATCGCCGCCTTGAAGTCCAGCACGCCGGCGCAGACCAGCGCCGAGTATTCGCCCAGGCTGTGACCCGCCATCAGCGCAGGCGCTTTACCGCCCTGCTG
>NZ_JBANAZ010000026.1:0-115707 GCF_059803455.1 Bradyrhizobium sp. UFLA05-108
GTGCCCTTGATGGTGTGGACGAGGCGGAAGATGTTATCCAGGATCTTGGCGTTGTTCGGCTCCTGCTCGAACTTCACAAGCTGATTGTCGACGGTGTCCAGGCTCTCGCTGGTCTCCGTCAAAAACTCCCGCAACAGATCATCCATGAAAACAGGCCTTCATAAGGGAGGGCGCACATGTGCGCCTTTCAGAATGGGGCCAGCTTCACCGCAAAGCGTTTAATATTGGTTGAGTAAGTGCAAAAGAACGGACCCAACAAAGAGATAAGGCGCTCCGAAGGTTTCGAAGCGCCCTATAAAGCTTTGATTAACGAGTGCCGTGCGGATGGCGTTTACGAAGCCGTAACAGTTATCGCCTCGCCCTCGGGCGCGAGCGTCACGGTGAGCCCGCAGGCCTGCGCCAGCAGGCGCGTATAATAAGGCTGGATCGCATGCGCGTCCGCGGCGGGTCCGCGCTCGCCGCTCAAGAGTTCGGCGATGTTCTGCGGCAGGCGCGCATTGTGTCCGGTAGCGGTGACGCGAAAGCTCATGGTCTCGCCGTCGCCGATCGGGTCGACCTTCAGCATGCCGCCGCGCGGGATCGTATGCTGCGCGATCACGAGCATGTTGAGCAGCAGCTTGACGCGGTTCTTCGGCAACAAGAGCCGCGGCAGATTCCAGGTGATCGTGCACTTGCCGTCCTCGATGTGGCCGCGCGCCATGTTTTGCGCGTCACCGAGATCGATCTGCGCGCCGGACGATCCGGCCGCGCCGAAAGCGAGCCGGCAGAATTGCAGCCGGGCCGATGCCGTCTTGGCGCTCTTGCGAATCAGATCCAGCGCAAATTCACGGTCTTCAGGCTTGGGATCGTCATCGAGCACCTCGAGGCCGTTGACGATGGCGCCGACAGGGCTGATGAGATCGTGACAGACCCGCGAGCATAGAAGCGCCGCGAGTTCGAGCATATCGGGAGCAGTAGCAGTACCGGGTGACGAGGTGCCAGACATCGATGGTTCCTGGAATTGCGCGGCCGAACGGCGGCGAATCACGCGTGCCCTAAAATTGGCCCGGGTTCTAACATTCGCACCCCCATTGCAGCTAGCGCTTGCGATAGGCTCGAAGCGGCCCTAAGGACGCGAATCAACTGGGGACGAAAGAGGTTGCCGATGAATGAGGCATGCAGGTGAAGGGGCGCATTGATGGGCCGACTGCCCTAGGCCTGATGGAGCCGTTGACTGCTCTGGTGCTGAAGGCAGGCGAAGCGATCCTTGCCGTCAATCGAGCCGCGATGCGGATCGACGGCAAACAGGACGGCTCGCCGGTCACCGAAGCGGATCTCGCCGCCGACCGCATCATCGGCGAGGGGCTTTTGCAGCTCGCGCCAGACACGCCGACCCTGTCGGAAGAGCGGGCCCAGCTTGCAACGCCGCCGTTTCAGGGCAGCTTCTTCCTGGTCGATCCGCTTGATGGCACCAAGGAGTTCGTCGCCGGCCGCGACGAGTTCACAGTCAATCTTGCCATCGTCACCGACGGCGTGCCGCTGCTCGGCATCGTCAGCGCGCCCGCGCTTGGCTTGCTCTGGCGCGGCATCGTCGGACACGGCGCGGAGCGCGTGACGTTTAATGGCGCTATCATCGCCGTTGCCGAGCCGATCCGGAGCCGAAAGCTGCCGAAGCCCGGCGAGCCCTGGGTTGCCGCGGTCAGCCGCTCGCATTGTGACGCCCGGAGCGAAGCCTTCATTGCCGGCCGGCCCGGTGCGGTCAGGAAAACGGCAGGGTCGGCCGTCAAGTTCGGGCGCATCGCCGAAGGCAGCGCCGACATCTATCCCCGCCTCGGCCCAACCTCGGAATGGGACGTCGGCGCCGGCTGCGCCGTGGTCACCGCCGCCGGCGGCAAGGTCACCGACGGCACGGGCGGCGAGATCCGGTTCGGCGAGAGGCGTGAAAGCTTCATCGTGCCGGAGTTCATCGCCTGGGGCGACCCGCAGGGTGCCTGCGACGTTACTGGCTGAGCTGATCCTGGAGCGCGGGCCAGCGCTTGCCGACTTCGTAGAGGAAACGCTCGGGATCGGCGGCAAAGGCGTCGCGACTGTCCTCCCGGCTGAACAGATAGAGCCGCTGGGCCGAGATCACAAAAAAGCGGGGATTGCCGGCGATGACGACGCCGCGGGCGATATCGGTGGGATCATAGCCGCCGAACTGCGGTCCATAGACCTCGGGATGGGCCAAAAACTCCGCCCGGTTGCCCTCGTTCCGAAACCGCCAGACCGCGCCCCACAGGCTTGCCTCGAACTCGGCCGTGCCGAGAGCGGCCCCACCGTCGACGAAATAGGCCACGGGGTCGAATCCCTCGATGGCCACCCCGGAAAAGCGGTTGACCACGATCCGCTCGGTGGTGGCGGCCTCGACGGCCGGACCGTAAAAAGCGAACCAAAGGCCGACCAAAACGGCGATCCAGGGGCCGATCAAGGCGATTCCGGGGCGCAGAGGGCTATCTTCCTGCCGTTGTGCCGTCATAGTTGCTGCGGATAACATCCGAGTCGAGGGGACATCGGCGCAACCCTAGCCCTCGCCTGTTGGCGTCAGGTTAAGGGTGCGACCGGATTCGATACCAGGGGTTCTTTTATGACTTTCGCATCACGCCTCGCCGCGGTCGCACTCGCCGCGCTGGTGGGTTGGATCGTGCCGGCCTCCGCACAGCAGCCTCCGCCGCCCAACCTGCCGCCGCCGCAGCGGACCCCGACGCCCAACACCTATGGGCCGGACGAGCTGGTGAACGCCGGGCACCGCTTCTTCGGCAACGTCTCGCGCGGGCTCGCCTCGATCATCGAGAAGGCGGTCAGCCAATGGGGCCTGCCGAACGGCTACATCCTGGGCGAGGAAGGTTCCGGCGCCTTCGTCGCAGGCCTGCGCTATGGCGAAGGCACGCTCTACACCAAGAACGCCGGCGACCTCAGGGTCTTCTGGCAAGGACCCTCGCTCGGCTTCGACTGGGGCGGCGACGGCGCCCGCACCATGACGTTGGTCTACAACCTGCCCGCCACCAACGCGATCTACCAGCGCTTCGCCGGCATCGACGGCTCCGCCTACATCATCGGCGGCTTTGGCATGACGGCGCTGACCGCCAACAACATCGTGCTGGTGCCGATCCGGTCCGGAATCGGCCTGCGACTCGGGGCCAATATCGGCTACCTGAAATACACCCCTCGCGCGACCTGGAACCCGTTCTAGAGAATTCGCCCGGGGGCCTTGGCGTCTGGCAGACAAAAAACATCGAAAACAACCCCATGCAAAGTAGCGGGTGACCACCGGCGCGATGCGTTGCGCGTCTTACGGAACCATTTGACACGTCGGGCAAATCAGCAGCATGACTTCAGCATCGCGGCGCGCGGGATGGATGGAGCCGTTGCGAGCTTTTTCGGTTAGCGATTCACGTTAACGACGGGCCGGGGCTGGCTTTTTGCCGGCCCGCCATGGCATGGTCTTTGGTAAATTTTTCCTTGTCTCTGGGAGTTCTGGCTCATGGTCGAACCGATCATGTACCTTGCGATCGGTTTCCTGCTTTCGATGCTGTGCGGGCTCGCGATCGTGCCGCTCGTGCATAACCGCGCGGTGCGCCTGACCACGCGCCGACTCGAGGCGGCAACGCCGCTGTCGATGGCCGAGATCCAGGCCGACAAGGACCAGCTCCGCGCCGAATTCGCAATGTCCGCGCGACGGCTGGAGATGAGCGTCGATCAGCTCAAGAACAAGACCACGAGCCAGCTTGCCGAGCTCGGCAAGAAGAGCGATGCCATCAACCGCATGAAGATCGAGCTTGGCGAGAAGAACGCCACGATCTTCGCGCTGGAGGCGCGCGAGAAGGCGGTGAAGGAGCAGCTCCGCGCCACCGAGGAGGAGTTCAACACCAAGACAGAGGCGCTGCGCACCGCCGAGCAGGCGCTAACCGACAAGCAGGGCGAACTCGCCAAGATCAACCATGAGCTCTCCGACCGTTCGATGATGGCGGAAAGCCGCCAGGTCGAGCTGGTCACGGTGCGTACGCAGATCGAGCAACTGAAAAATCGGGTCGGCGACGCCGAGAAGGAATTCGCCTCGACACAGGCGCGGCTGGCGCAGGAGCGCTCGGAGTCCGAAACCGCTTCGCGCGAGCTACAGGACGCGCGCGGGCGCGTCGAGAATCTGAGCCAGCGCGTCACCGACCTCGACCGCCAGCTGATCGTGCAGGTCAAGGAGGCCGAGATGCTGTCCGGCCGCGTGACCGATCTCGAGGGCCGGCTCGCAACGCAAGGCAAGCTGCTCGCCGAGCGCGACTATGAGAACAACCAGCTCCGCCAGGGCCAGGAGACGGCCGAGCGCACCATCAAGGAGCTGCGCACCGAGATCGCCGGGCTGAGCGCCGGGAACAAGTCGCCGGCGCTGGAGGCGCTGCGCAGCGAGAAGGCTGCGCTCGAGGAGCAGCTCAAGGCCGCGCGCGACGAGCGCGGCAAGCTGCAGCGCGACATTAACGCGATCCAGCAGCAGGCCGAGAGCTCCTGGGCGACCGAGCGCATGGAGAACGCGCTGCTGCGCGAGCGCATCAACGATATCGCCGCCGAGGTGGCCAAGCTCGCGATGCAGCTCGAAGGCCCGAACTCGCCGATCGAGGCGCTGCTCGCGGCCGAAGCAGGCCAGGCCTCGAAGCCTGCCCCTCGTCCGGCCAATGGCGCTACCGCGAACGGCGCGGCCGCGACCAGCCTGCCCGAGGGCGGCGGCACGCTCGCCGAGCGCATCCGCGCGCTTCAGGCCCACGCCTCCCGCGCCCGCCAGCAGGGGGCGTGAAACCGCCGGAATTCCAACCTTCGCAGCGGATTTGCGAGGTTTACGGACAGTTTTCCGACGCGACGGCGCCTGAAAACTTGACACCTTTGGCCCGCACTTCTAAATCGCGGGCTCTGACGTGCCGGTCGACCAACCGCCTGGCCGGCACAATGGTCCCGGGCGCATAGCTCAGCGGGAGAGCGTTCCCTTCACACGGGAGAGGTCCAAGGTTCGATCCCTTGTGCGCCCACCACCTAAAGCCCTGCAAACGCAGGGCTTTTTCATTTCCGCCTCTCGGTTCCAATGTGCGCTTGGATGCACTTTTGCGCATCAAAACGCGAACGAATGCGCCCAAAATCCGCCCAGGGCACACCGGGGGCACACACATTTGTTCACGCGGCGTTCTCGCCCCGTGGTGGTATTTGCCGGCCAAAGCATACTAGCGATATGCGCTAGTTTCGCTTGCGGCATAGCGCATTATGCGCTAGGTATTGGCTCGACGGCGGGCGCGTGGTGCGCAGCCGATTCGAGGAACCGCAAGAATGACCAGCAACGTTCGTAACCAGGGGATCGCCCATCTCGGCTTTCGCGCCGGCGGGCAACCGTTCTGCAAGTCGCGCCGGGCGCACATCGTCTGCACCGAGGCCGAGGCCCCCAAATGGGGCGCCGTCTGCAAGCGGTGTCAGGCCCAGGCCAATAAGCGCAAGCCGAAACCCGCCCTCACCGCCGCCGCGATGTACGCCCTCGAATGGTCGGGCGATGTCCAATACTTCGGCGACGAGACGCCGCTCCCCAATGGCCGTTTTGTGCATCTCTGCGAGACCCAAAACGGCACGATCTATCTGCTCGGCACACGGAGGGCCATGGAAGCCGAGGCCAATGAGGCGAGCGCGCACTATGCCGGCCAAGAGAACCGCTTCCGCAACTGGTATCGGCCCGTGCCGATCCCGTTCGCCGGCGAGGTGCCCGAGATCGCGCGGGAGGTGGTGTGATGCCCGCCAACCGCATCGACGCGATGTTGTCGCTCGTGATCGCCGCCACCATCGCCTTTATCGTCGGGCGCGCGATCTTCTCTGCAATGCCTGCTTAAAGGCCCCCGCGCCGGCCTAGCGGCCGGCGCCCATGCGTTTAAAATCCAAAGCCGGTATCTGATGGCCCGGCACGTTCCGGAAAGGCCGAATATGTGTCACATCGCCCACGTCGCGGCATATTACCGACATCGCGGCAGCCTCTATCATTTGCTCATGGCCCGCATCTATCAGGCAATGAGCGAATGAGAATGACGCTCGACACCTCCGAAATGACGACGGCCGAGGCGCGCGAACACATCGCGCGCCTGGGCGTTTCGCAGCAAGCTTTCGCGCGACTGATCCGCGTCAGCCCGCAGACGTTCCGGCGATGGCTCGATCCGAACAGCGGCTACCCAATGCCGCGCTCGGTGCAACTGATCTTGCGACTCCTGACGCCGGCCATGATAAAGCAGCTGGTCAAAGCGGACGGAACCAAGGATGCCGGCGATGCTGGATTTGAGGCCTAAGACAAGCGCGGCGCCCGTCGTGCTCGACGCCTTGCGCGTCGTGGCGGCGGCGCTCGTGCTCGTCGGGCACGCGCTTTCGATCTTCAACATCCGCCCCGTCGAATGGCCGCAGCAATGCGGCGTCGTCGTGTTCTTCCTGTTGTCCGGCTTTTTGATCACGCACACCCTGCGCCGAGCGATGACAAACCCGGCCGCCACGTTCGGCACCTTCGCCATCGATCGCTTTGCACGCATCTATTCGGGCCTGATCCCGGCCCTGGTCCTCGTCGCGCTCGCCGACGGATGGACGCTGCACGCCGGCCACGTCAATCCGGAAACCCTGGAACGGTTCACACTCGCCGGCTTTCTGCACAACCTCGCTCTATTGCAAGTGCCGGGCTGGTCTTTGCCGTTCGGATCGAACGCCGCGCTATGGAGCGTCGCCGTCGAATTCTGGATTTACATGCTCGTCGGCATCATCGCCTTTGCGCGGCGCGACGGTTTTACGCCGGCGCGCGCCATCCTGATCGCGCTATTCGCGATCGCCCCGCTCCAGAGCCTCACCCCGGCCGCGCACATGATCCTCATACCTTGGATCATGGGCGCGGGAATCGAAATCGCTATCCATCACGGCGCGCTGCGATGGTTATCGCCGGCGAAGGCGATCGGCCTCGGCGGTGCCGGGCTGGCCGCCTATGGCTTGCGGACATCATCCGGCGCCGCAACCTATAGCCTTCTCAGCTATGCCGCGCTCGCGCTCGCCTTCGCGGGCATCGCCGAGGCAGCGTTGCGCACACCGCCTGCGCGGCATCTGCACGCGGTCGCATGGTGCGCCGGATGGTCATACTCGCTTTACCTCTTGCACCACACCATCATCATGGATGTGGCGATCCAGCGCTCCGATCTGTTCGGCTTTGCGATCGCCGTCGGCGGCTCGCTTGCGCTTGCGATCATCGTCGCGCCGGTGACAGAAGGACGACACAAGACGATCGCGGCGCGGCTGAAAGGATGGATACTTTCAGCGCGCGCGGCGCCCGCTCGCGCCCCCTGAGGGAGCGGACGGCTAAACGTAAGCGTAAAGCCAACCGTCAGATGCTGCGTTCGGGTTGCTGCTATCCGACAACCGCACATAAATCGTGGAATAGCCGAGCCCGTCGTTATCAGCGAACCCCCAACGGTCAGCTGCTAGGGAGCCCGGCGTTCCTCGCGTCATGGCGGTGTAGTTGGTAGAGGTCAGCGCTCGATTGATGACGGCGGGAAACAGAAAGCCCGGATTACCGCTTGGCCCGGTCAGGTAGTACTCAGAAGTGCCGTTAGCACTGGGCACCCAAGTGTAACCAGCGGTGCGGATGTTGATCTTTGAAAGCCGCCTTAGCTTCCAGCCGCCCTTTACGCCAATCTCAAACGTGCCTTGCAAGCGCTGAGAAGCGGACCCGCGAATGCCAATCGCAATTCCGTCTTCGTCATTGTTGCTCGTTCCAACAACACCGCCCGACGTTTGGAATGTTATTGGTGCGCTTGCGCTATTGTAGATCACCGCGCCGGTGCCGTTTTCATACGCCGTCTGAATGGAGCCGTTGTTGTAGACGCCGAGACGCGCCGATAAGCCGGCACCTCCCTGTCCGTTCTGGATGCCCGTAAAGAACGCTTCTATGAATGCCGCGCGGTTGTTGGCCACGTAGACTTTGTAAAGCCAGTCCGGCATCACATTGGAGCTAAGATAGGCTTCCAAACTGACGGAGTCCCGCTGGTCAAGTAGAGGTCGGGGCGAACCTGCGTCTCTTCGGCCGCTCCAAATGACTTGCGTGGACCCTGTATACGCTTGAGCCTCAACCGAAACGTTCGCTCCGAGATCGGGCTCTCTGACCAACGTGTTGACATCAGTCCAGTTGTTCTTTCCGACCGCCCCCTTGCCTGTGTAGCTGTCCTCGAAATAGACGCCATACTGACCGCCGTTCGTGTCGTTACCCGCGACGACCACATTGGTTATGCCAGGTCCGAACGAAATGACTTTCGCCGTAGAGGCTCCCGCGAACTGATTGCCGTTAACGATGATGCTGTTCAGACTGCCGGTGCCGCCAGAACGCAGCGCCCGGACTCCACCCTGATAGTAGCCCTCGATTGAGTTGCCTTCGACGATGATGTCCGACGTTGAAATGCCGGTCGGGTCCATCAGAAGGAAATAATTCGAGGCAAGGTTCTTGTTGCCGATGACCTTCAAGCCACCGCTGGACAGCCACTTGATAGCTGCCTCTGCGTGTAGCGTCTGCGACTGACCGTTCGCGAATTCACAGCCGTGGATGATATGATCGCCAGTGTCAGGACTGCCGACGTTGGCAATCTTAATGCCGTTGGTGATGAAGTCCCAAAAGCGACAGAATGCCGCCTCGAAACGCCACGCAGCGGTAAGCTCGATCCCAATGTTGAGGTCTAGGAAGTCGCATCTGTAGAACGACGGTTCGTATCCTCCGGTAATCAGAACACCGCGCGTTGAGGCGATGGACGCGAGTGGAGCCGTGCACTTGAACTGAATGTCGCGCACGTCGATAGCGGCGCTGGTCGTAAGAAGGGTTGCCGTCGTCGATGCGGTCTGAAACGTCGTTCTCTCGCGCCCGGCAGCGATCAAGCGCATCGGTTTCGTAAACACGGGGAACGTCGTGAAGGTAGCCGCGCCTTCCGGTACCTCCGCGGACCAACCGCTCGCGGGGGCCGCATCGTGGATTTGCTGTAGGATTGCGCCAAAGTCAAAGGTGGCCGTCCCCGCTCGAAATGACTGTTTGTCCGTCAGGGCCGGTATCCAATCGAGTGCGTTGACCTTGAATAGGTCGCTAGCTGCTACCAAGCGCCCCATCACGCCACCCCATAGAGAAATTGACCGTCCACTCCCTGAACCGGCTGACCGTCTGCACCAAATAGTAAGCGGGCAAGAACACCATTCACGGTGATGTACTCTGGAGCTCCCCCAAGGATAGCGCGCACGCGCGCGGAAGATAAAACAGGCATTTTGTTTAGTCCCTCATGACTTCCAGCGCCAAAGTGAAGGTCTCGCCGCTCACGGGCACATAGGCGCCGCGCGCCTCAAGAACCGCATAGATGTTTTGGGTGCCAGCGTCGGGATCGAAAATGATCTCAGCTCCAACGTTCGGCGTCGCAATGCATTTCACCCCGTCGGTGAATGCGCGCGCGTTCGCGCCCGTCATATCGAAATCCATGCTGCCGATGTAGTGCAGGGCGCCGCCGCTCTGAAACGCGCCGTTGTCGCCATTGGAAACCGCCGGCGACACCTTGTAGAGATGAGCGCGGAAAATCGCGCTCGCGGTCGCTGTGCCGGACTTGGTCAAGCGCCCGCGACGGATCAAGCCGGTCTTGTTCGCGGCACGCGCCACGGCGAGAACCATCGGCTGCACCGAGGCCGACGCCACGTTGTTCGCGACGAGATCGCCCACAGCATAAGCGGTCGTATCCGCAGGCCGGTTGAAGCTCGCCGCGACGACGGCACTATTGCCGCCCACCTCGCCGATGTGATTTTCGGATGCGCCAAGCGGCGCGCCGATATTGCCCCCGCTATCGACCGGCACCGTCTCAAGCCGATGCTTGCCGTCGGACCCAATATTGACCTGCAACTGATCCAGATTGATTTGCACTGCGGTTTCAGACATCGGTTAAACCTCCTTGATAATGCGGCCAGGACCGCGCTTGCCGTCGGCGAGATAGCGCGCTACCGGATCGGGGAACGCCTCAGCCAAGAGCTTCATTTTCGCATTGAGACCGTCGAGAAATTCGCCCGGGGCTGGCGGCGGGCGATCGTCGATCCATTTGCCGTGGATCTGCGCGGCGCGCAGCACCATCAATGACGCAATCGCCTTCGAGATGTGGTGCAGGCCAGCCTTACTTTCTGAGTCGACCTCCTCGCCGAGATTCCAGAACTGGAATTGATGCCGATCGGCGGCATCGACATAGACGCTCGCGCGCGGCTCGGCGACGAGGTAGTTGTGGCCGCCATATTTGAAACCGCCCTCGGCGAGCGCAAGCGCCACCTCGAAAACAACCTCCATCGGCAACCACGACAGACAAGCCTTGAGCGTGCCGAACGCGTCTTTCGGGTTGTTAGCCTTGGTCTCATGATCCTGTTTCATGCATCACCTCATTGACGGCGGCGGGATATTGCGGATCACGCGGCCATGCGGGCCGCGCCGCTTGTGCAGCGTGATCAGTTGCAGCGCCTGGGCCGATCGCCACGCGCCGCCGAATGCGTGCGAGTCCTTGTCGGCGATCGTCGAGAACGACTCGACACGCACATCGCCGTGGGTATCGACCTTGTCGTTGTGAATGTGCCCGTAGAGGAACCAATGATAAGCTGTCCTACCCCAGGCCTCGCGCTGATCGACAGCCATCGCCATCGCCATCCGCGAGGGGGGCGCCTTGTCGCCATGCGCGCACCCGAGCAACGTCGCGCCGAACTGCCGGTAATAGATGTCCGATGGAAAGGCGATCGTGACGCGCCGATTGCGGGAATAGAAGCACGAGAGCGCCAGCGCAAGCGCGGCGGCGGCCTCGGGATCGTGGTTGCCCGGAATGTTCACAACCTCGACATGATCGTGTCGGCGCAAGCCGATTTCGATGATGTCGATAAACAGCCGCACGCCAGTGCGCAGCACCTTGAACCATCGGCCATCAACATCGAGCTGATGCTTTGATTTCGGCGTGACGTTGCGCTGATCGTTGGCGTGGTACCAATCGCCAAGGTTAGCGATCAGCAATTCGCGCGCCTTGGGCGCAGCAAGGATCACTTCGCTCGACGTGCCGAGCACGCGGCGCCGGGCGATGTTGAGATCGTAATCGGCGCCGGTTTGCTCGCCCCAGGACAGCATGCCGATGTGCGGATCTGCGATCGCCAGCACATTGAGAAAGTCGCGCTCGGTTGATGCCGGCTTGCGGATCACAGGCGCGCGGCCATCATAGACCTTGAACTCAGCTTTGATCGCCTCGATCAAATCCGGCGCGACGCTATCGCTTTTCGTCTTGATCCACTGATGCCGAATTCGCCCCTCGGCATCGACGAACGCCGACACGCCCTTGAGTACCTGCCCGGCCGGCATCTGGAATGCCGGCCCGCTTTCCTTGTGCTGAGTGACCCATTCCTTTTCGACGTTGCCCTTGCCGTCAGTTTGCACCGAGGAACGCTTTAGCTCATAGCCGGGCAACACCGGCTTGAAGCCGAGCAAGCCGCGCTCGGCGGCGCGCTTGAGGCTATCGTGCATTGCCGTCTTGGAGATGCCGAGCGCGCGCGCGGCTTTCCGTTCCGAGCCGTGCTCTTTGTAAGCACGCGCCCGGCGTTCGATTTCGTCAGTCATTTAAAGATGTGCCCCCGCCCGCTACTGTTTCGGCAGCGGGTTTAATTGCCCCTTGAGGTAGGAAAGCTCGCGCGCCGTGTTGTTCTCGGCATCCCAAAGCTTGACGATCCGCGCCTCGCTTTCACGGCGCATGATCTCTAGTTCCGTGTCATGCTTTGAGATCGCCTCGCGCACCGGATAGTAGAGCGCCGCGCCGATCGCCAGCAAAGCCGAGACGAGGATGCTAATCGGCGTCCAATCGACCTTGCCACGCGTGTCGAGCTTTTGGCTCAATAGCGCAAAGCCCGAGTCCATCTTGTTTTCGACAGCGCGCAATTCCTTGCGCAACTCGCCGTGCCACTCCTTGAGGTTGAACACCTCTTGCGTGAGGGCGCCGTGATCGAGCGCGGCCACTACTTCGCACCCCGCTCGATCGCGTCGGCCTGATGATCCTCGCATGCGCGCGCGGCGCCGATGCGGTGATTTGCCTTGAGCCATGCCCCCCGGTATCCCCCCGCAATGTCGAAAGCGTCGTCGCCTTCCTTTGCGCCGGGATCTGGCACCTTCTTAAGCAACCGTTGACACTCGCGCGGCACGACCGGCGGCAACCCGGTGTCGGGCTTGGCGCCGCTAATTGACAGAAAGCAACCGCCCAATGTCGGCGCCAGTAGCGCGACACTCAGGACGGCGAGGATTCTTCGCAGCATTTTGCGCAACCTTCTCGTCGATGGATTTGCTAAACCGATCGTCATAGCCGCTCGCGGCATCAACGATCCCTTTCATTTCCAGCCGCAGCGCGGTTTCCCGCGCCTCGGCCGCCTTCGCCCTGGCCGTGACATCAGCCGCCCACTCGGCGCGCGTTGCGCGCGTGCCGTGGATGTCGCCGGCGATCCATCCCGAAACGTGCAGGATCGCCGCGAGCGCCAGCACGCCGAGCGCGGTGCCGAGCGGCGAGCGAAGGAAGTCGAGCACCGCGCGCAGCGTTGCCGCGACCGACGGCACGAACAACGCCAGCACCCAGGCGCCGCCGCCAGCGCCGACGAGGCCGGCGAGTGTCATGAATAGCGATGCGAACATGCTTACTCCCCAACACTTGGACCGGCGTGCACGCCGCTGTTGTGATCGGCGACGCGATAGGCCTTGATCCGCTCGAAGAGGACATAGGCCGTGACACCCGCCGCAATCAGCACCGCACCGACAATGATCGGCGTCGGGCCGGCGAACAGCGGTTGCGCGAGATCGCAGAACGAATCCCAAATGCCCTTGGCCTGGTTCGCCTTGTCGATCCCGGCTTGCGCGGTGTCGAGCAGTCCCATTTTCTCGGCCGCGCCGCCGCCGGC
Source organism: Bradyrhizobium sp. UFLA05-108 (assembly GCF_059803455.1). NCBI lineage: Bacteria > Pseudomonadati > Pseudomonadota > Alphaproteobacteria > Hyphomicrobiales > Nitrobacteraceae > Bradyrhizobium > Bradyrhizobium sp. UFLA05-108. The sequence continues at coordinate 12,967 of NZ_JBANAZ010000026.1, forward strand.
CAGCACGGCGCCGACGGTGCCCTTGAGGCCCGCGAACAGCGCGCCGCGATCGGCCGTCTTGACGGTTTTCGAGCCGGCCTCGGCGAGATCGCTTGCGGTGGCGCGCTTGCGCTCGTGCGGCGCCTCGATCGGCTGGGCCGATTTCAGCGCCTCACGCGTCGCCGCATCGAGCTTACCGGTAACCGGCAAGCCCTCATGGGCCTGGAACTGCGACAGCGCGCCGACGGTCTTGACGCCGAACCGGCCATCGGGATTGCCAACGCTGGCATAACCGAGCGCACGCAATTTCTGTTGCAGCGCCTTGATGTCGTCGGCCGGCATGTCGTCGGGCACGCTCGCCGCAGCACCGGCCCAGCCAGTCGCGAGCTTGCGCACCCATCGCTTATGCGCATCGGCAAGGCGAACATCGTAACGGTTCGCGGCATAGCTCGGGCCGTTATAGATGCGCGCGACCTTCGCCCATTCGTGGGCGTTGAGCGGCTCGATCAGATGCTTGTTTTTGATCTCGCGCATCATGCAGTCGATCTGACCGGCAAGGTTGCCGGTCATGTGCTCAACCATCTCGCACGCCGAGGCAAAGCCAAGCTCGGCGAACAGAAAGCCCATGGTTTGGCCGACGCCCCAGGAGGCCGATTGATTGGCAACCTCGGCGTCGATATCGCGCGCGCGGCCGATCAGCGCGAGACGCTTCGCGCTCGTGCCCTGATCCTTGTATTGCGTCGCCTTCGACCATTTCGGGATCGCGAGGCCGGCCCGCGCGAACGCGGATTGCAACGCCTTTGACACCTTGGCAGCCATGCGCCAGGCGATATGACGCTCATAGAGCAGCGCCGGCGTGCGGCCGTCCTGTTCAAACGGGTTGCCGCTCGTTTCGACTTCGACGAGCGCAAGCGCGGCCGGCGCTTCCAGGCCGATGGCGGTTGCGGCCTCACTGATGGCCTTGACGAGAGTTGCGGAGAACATGGTATTAAACCTTTCGATAGGCCACGATCCCGCGCGTCGAGCGCACCCGATCGCGAACCGCGTTGCCGTCGTTTCCGGAGCGAAGGCGGATCAAACCGCCCCCAAGATTTTCGATGATGATGCCGACGTGATGCCGCCATACGGCGACGACGCCGGCGGCGGGGCCGTCGGCCGGCGTGCCAACGCGCGCCCAGGCGATCGCAAGGTTGAGCCGCGCATCAGCGAGGCCGAGGTGCAAGCGCAGCCAACAGCCGCACCATGCGATGCCGGCGCACGCCGCCGGCCGGCCAGAGGCGGCGGCAACCTCGCGATGATGGTGGTGATGATGATGGCGCGGGCGCGCAAGCGCCGGCGTCGTCGCCAGCGCGAGCGCCAGCGCCGCGACACAAAATCGCGATCGCATGGTGATAATGTCCTTCAAAGAAAAGCCGCCCCGAACAGGACGGCCGTTGAGATTTAGACGAAGCGACCGCGCAAGTCGGTCCAGCCATTTGTGAACAACCTCACTTGACTGCCCGCCTGATCAGAACGGAGCGCGATCTGAGCAGATGTGTTCACATAGATGCCGGCATTGCCGCCGTTGTAAGTGGTGTTGACCACCGGCATATAGATCGACACGCCTCCGCCGCCGCCCAAAATATTCGGCGCGAGATCGGCCGCGAACTGCGGCCCGATCCAGACCGCTGCGATGTTCGAAGGGTTTGCAGAGAACGTCGAGGTCAACGCTTTGACGACGATGCCCAACGGAACGGTTAAAGCCTGCAACACGCGGGCAGTCCCGACGGTGATTGCAGCCCCCGTCTCAAAGACAGGGGTCGACCAATAGAAATCATCGCCCACTTGGGTGAATGCGATCCACTGCGAACTGCCGTCCGTCTTGGCCGAGCCGATGCGTCGAAACAGCGTGTAAGCGCTCGGGATGTTGCCAGTCGTCAGGTTCGGCCCCGCCGCGCTGGTCGAAAAGCAGACATCGACGACGCCGGTGTCGAGCCGCTTGATCTCATAAAAATGATACCAGGTATTGGCCGCAATCGCCCCAGCGTCGAGGCCGCCAACGCCAGATCCAACCGCCCAAGCCGCCGCCGTCTTGGTTGTGGCTGCCGCCAGCTTCATGAGATCGACGTTCGTACTATCGGCCGCGACACCAGCCGCAACCATCAAGCTCGAGCTGCCGCCCGCCGCAGACATCGTCAGCCCGGAAATGCTGTTGATCAGCATGCCCGTCAGCGCCGTTTGCACAAACGCCGTGGTTGCGATCTTGGTGGAGCTATCGCCAGCGGTCGCCGTCGGCGACGTCGGCGTGCCGGTGAAGGCCGGGCTGTCGGAAGGAGCAAGTTGCTTCCAAGCCGTCCAAACACTGTTGTTCTCGACGCGCTGAAAGGTGTCGCCGTTAGAGAGATTAACCGCGCGCTGGCTCACATATCCGGCCGCAAACGTCGCCGCTTGAACGTGCACATAGTACAGGCCACCGCCAGTCGGCGTGTTGGGGCAAGCGCCGGTGTTGTAATAGGTTCCCTCGGCCGTCAATGTGTTGAAGTCAGTCCCGTTCGCCAGCGAGTTAGAACGATTGAGCGCCGCCACAACAAACGCAGTCGTGGCGAGCTTCGTCGTATTGTCGCCGGTCGCGGCCGTGGGGGCCGTTGGCGTCCCCGTCAGCGCCGGCGAGTTCAGCGGCGCCTTGAGCGCGAGAGAATTCGTCACCGTCGAGGCAAAATTCGCGTCGTCAGCAAGCGCCGTCGCCAATTCATTGAGCGTGTTGAGCGCCGCCGGCGCACCGGCGATCAAGGCGGCGATCGCGGCGTCGGTGTAAGCCGTCGTCGCGATCCGCGTCGAGTTGTCGCCAGGCGCTTGCGTCAGCGCCGTCGGGCTCCCCGTAAACGACGGCGAGTCGAGCGACGCCGCATTGATCAACACGCGCAAAGCAACAGCATCGGCGATATTCATCACCAACGTGCGCACGAACTCCGAGATCGGGATGACGCCGCCATTTTGCGACGCGTCCAGATACGGGATGACGTTCGGCTGCAGTCCGAGGGCGATCAAGCCACCAAGCAACCCCTCGACCTCGTGATCATCGTTCCAATTACTCGGCTTGACGGCGCCTTGCGGTATACCCTCGTCGTCGAGCGCCGAGCGAAATATATGCTTGATCCCCATCGATCCACACCTCTTAGGCGGGCACCACGATCGCGGCGTCGATTTGCGCGGCAGTCGTGAAGTCGCCAGTTTTGATTTTCATCACGGCAGCGGCCTCGGCCGCGAAGCACGAGGCGACGAACGCACCGACGGCTTGCGCGAGCGCGATTATCGTCGGTGCATCGACTTGCGTGAAATTGCCGTCGGCGCCCTTCCACATCGTCGAGAACTGCGGATTACCTTGCGCGATGTTGTACGCGGCATTCAGCATCGATTGACTTTCGCGATCGGTCGCGATCTTGATGCCGCCAACCGTCATGCCGCCGGTCTCGACAATGTAGCGCCGCGCGGCAGCATGCGCGATCAACTCATCCTTCGACAGCATCACCGCCGGCGCTGGGGCGAACGTGTTGCTCACCTCGTCATAGACCACGCCGATCGTCACCGGATCGTTGACCGCAATCATCTTGATCGACGGATGAAACATCTCCTTGATGTCGGCGCTATCAGCGATCGCGATATTTTCAACGGCAATGGCGCCGGCGAGCCTAACGTAATTTTTCATGGGTGCCCCCTGTTAGTACCAAATCAGCACAAGGCCCGGCGCGCCGCCGTTACTCGGGTTGGGAACGTTTGCCGGCGCGCCCGATCCGCCGGTCGCGAACGCATAAGCGCTGTTCGGCGATGCCGGGCCAAAGATGTCCTCGGAGATGCCGGCGAAGCCGAAAGCGTCGCCGCCGTCGCCGCCACGGCCGCCGTAACCGCCGCCGCCCAGTTGGCCGTCAATATGGAGCGCACCGGCCGGCCCGGCCGAGTTGCCGCCAGCACCGCGCGAGCCATACAGCGAAGAGGATGCGCCCGGCCCGGCCGAGCCGCCGCCACCGCCGCCATTGCCGGTTGCAATCGAGCCGAGCGAACTCGCCCCGCCATTGCCACCGGGATTGGGAAACACCGCCGAGGCACCCCCGGCGCCGACCGTGATAGGGATCACCGCGCCCGGCGTCACCGCCGAGGTGCCGCGAATGTAGCCGCCGCCGCCGCCGCCGCCGCCGGCCGTGCTCGCGCCGCTCGTCGCGCCGCCGCCGCCGCCGCCGCCCCATACCTCGAAATAAATCTTGGTGATGCCGGCCGGCACCGTGAACGTGCCGTTCGCCTGATAGGCGAGGAAATTGCGAAAGCCGGGATTGACGCGATCGCTCATGACGCGGCTGATCAATTGGCAATTGGTGCCGTCATATCGGAGCGTCACCATCTCGCCGACGATCAACTCGCCGTTGCCGAGCGGCGTGCCATCGGGGTTGACGACGGTTTTGATCGGCAACGTATTGAGCGCGATGTCAACGGGACTGCTCCCGTTGCCGTTGTTGATCCTGACGCGGATTTCCATTCCTTTCTTCCACTCGGCGGGCGCGGGAGAAAGCGACGCGACGATGTGACCTGGCGTTCCGCTATCCTCACAATAGAGCGGCAAGCCGCGCTGAATGAGATGCTGAATTGCCTTGAGCCAAAGCGCGTCGTCGCCGTTGTCTTGCGTGACGACATCGACGGCGCCGGCCGTTTGCCCGTTGCCGCGCACCAAAGCGCGAATGTTGGCGAGCACGGCGTTAAAGAAAGCGGCGCCGAACTCGGTGCCATCGTCGAAGCTCGGATCGCTACAATCCTTGAACCAAGTGTCGGTTGCGCCGAACGTGCGGTTTTCACCGGGCCGAATGGTCACGGCACCGGATGCCGAGGCAGGCCCCAAAAGATCAGTCATTGATACCCTCGTAAGCGACTTGAATTTCAGCGTGAACGATGCGCGACATCAGACAAATCAGCGGCGACAAGTCGGGGCCGCATGATTGACGACGGCCGGCGCGCATGCGGCCGGCGAGCGATCGCAGTGAGCGTCCGCCGTGATAGGCGGGCGACGAATTGAGGTGAACGATCACCTTGAGCGTCGCCGCGTGCAGGATCGATCCGGCTTTCGCTTTGCCGGCGCGCGCCTTGCCGACACGGCTGCCACAGTCCGCAACCGACTCAGTGCACTCGATCGACCAGCCCATGCGCGCGGCAATCTCCGCATAGTATTCGCAGCGCGTGCCGCCGATCGCGGCGACCTTGGTGCAGAGATCGGGAAACGGATCGCAATCATCGGGCAAGCCATATTCGGCCATCCAAAGATCGTGCGTTTCCTTGTGTGTCGCGCACCAAAATTCCTCGCGCAGATCGCAAAGCCGCGTGTTGACGAACAACAGCACTGTCGCAATCGATTTCCAGAACCGATAGAGAGTGCTCGGCCGGCGATAGATCGTCGCGAACGCGTCGGACTCAAAGCCCGAGGGCTGAAACGCGATCTCCGATCCCGGCCTCGGCCCGCCCTCATGCGTTTGCCACGCGCGCCCCTTGGGCAGCGAAGGCGGCATTTGAGCAATGATGTCATCGAGCGTCGGGCATTTGAACGGTGCCGGGCGCGACGCCTCGCAAGTCGTCATGTGTCACCTCATGCAAAGGTTACGTTGCCGAGCGTCGCCATTTGCCCCGAGATCAGCACAGTGTCGGCCGCCGGCGCCGTGATCGCGTGGCGCCGCTCGCCGCTCGCGTTCGCAACCGCCTGCCAAATCCATGAGCGCGAGAACGTCGTCGGCTTGGCGAGGTAGGGCATTGCGCCGATGTCCTGATCCGAGCCGGCGACCTGCGCATTGCGCCGGAAGGCGGCGCGCAACTCAGCGAGCACGGCCTCCTGCACCGCGGTCGTGTTCGGCTGCAGGCCGCTAATCGTGATGTTGACCGGCACCGCTTGCGCCGCCTGCACCGTCACGAGAGCGCCGGCCGGGCGGACGGTTTCGATGTGATCTTGCACGCGGGCGATGTCGGCCGGTTGCGGAATGCCGTCGGCATAGAGATCGAACATCAACGGAAACACGCGCACCGTGCCTGGGCCGCTCCACAGGCGCTCCACGAACACGTCGGGCCGCGCCTTGACGACATCCGACGACACGCCGGAGACTTCACCGGCCCATCCGACATAATCGGCGGCCGAGCCGCCGTGCACCGGATTGCGCTTGCGAAACAGGATGCGGGCGCGGAACGACTCGTCATCCTCGACATCAAAGCCTGCGACGAGGCCGCCGGATGATACTTGCGCGGTCGCAGCGTCGTCGCCATCGAGGCCCGAGACAATTTCGAGCGGCGTGCCGGCGATCGCATTGGTGTTCTTTCCGTCGCTCGTGCACGTCACGAGCACGGTCAGCGTGCCGGCACCCGTGGTCGAGCCGCCGGCAGTTGCGACATACTCGACGCCGTCGGCGCGGCGGAACACGCTTGCAACGTCGAGCGTCACGGCGGCGCTGACCGTGATGTCAACATTGCCTCGCGCCGGCGCGGCCGGCTTGCGCGCGCGGCCGAATTCCTCGCCGTGCCGATCGAGGTTTTCGCTATCGGCCGTCAGCGCGAATTTCTGCTTCTGGATGTAATCGGCGAACTGGAAAAGCTCGTGGAGAAAGCCGCCGAACACCTTGGCAGTCGGGTTGATGTTGTTCGGCCAAATCCAGGCATCGGAGCCCGGCAGATTAACACGAAAGGATTGGCGCGCGCGCTCAACCAAATCTTTGAGTGAAGGGATCGCAAACATCAGCGTGCCACCTGATTCCAAAGAACATCAAAGTTGCGGTCATAGATTTTTGCGCCGTCGCGGCCATAGAGCGCGACGACGAGCTCAAGCCGGCCCGCGATCTCGTTTGATGTCGCAGAAATGTCGATCCGCACGCAAACGCCCTGGTCGAGCAGCGTCGCCAAGGCCTCGTTTGCGAATTGCTCGGCCCAGGTTGAGGCCGGAATGCCGGCGATCGTCATCGGCGCGCGCTCTAGCAGCCAGAGCAGCGAGCCCAGCTCGCGCTCGCCCAGATCAGTGCGCACGTCGATGCCGTCGCCCCAATAGCCGCGGTTGTCGCCGTCAGCGAGGTAATAGAGCGGATGATCTGTCGGCACACGCTTGTCGGTGAACAGGCAAAGCACGACGGCGGTTTCGATCGCGGCTTTCGCACGCAAGCCGCCATGGTTCTGCACCTCATCGGGATCGGACATCGCCCAATCCGCATGACCGCGCTCGGCATCCCAAACGGAGTCCCAAAGCGCGTTACTGTCGCCCGCGCACCCCTCGGCGGCGCGGATCGTCACTTGTGCCATTTTCGTAAAACCCTTAAACGACCGCGAACACGATCGACGACGGCCCGGCCGTGGTCTCAACCGCAGGCACCGCCTCACCCGTTGGCGAGGTGACGCCGAGATCAACTCGGCCTGGGCGGATGCGAACATAACGGCCGGCAACGCCGACGGCGCAGTCGCTGGCGGCCTCGACGGTGATGTTGGTGCTCGTGAGCGTGATCGAGGAGTCGCCCTTGGTGATCGTCACGTCGTCGGTGTTGAGCACGATGGAAATATCTTCCCCATCGTCATCCTCGGCGGCCTTGCTGCCGCTATCGCTGATCTCTTGACCCTTGCCGATCTTGATATTGATCACCTTGGAATGCACCGCGTCCAAATTGTCTTTGAACACGCGGATGATATCGCCGGTATGATCATAGAGCGCGACACCACCCTCAGGCGTGTCTTTCGGCCGATACTTCTTGTGCTCAAAGCCGAGCGCGAGCAGCCGATCGGAGCGGCCACCGAGCGCGAGATAGACGCCCTCCGAGCCCTGCGGCGCGTGCGAGGTGATGCCGTGCGGTTGCGGCCGATAGACGTCCTCGAATTCCTCCGACTTGAGGCCGGTCATTTTCTTGAGGATCTGTTGCGTGCCCGAATCGTCGGTCTTGAGCACGGTTGCGCGGCGCAAATGCGCGATCAGGCCCTCTTGGCCTTCCGGAAACCACACCCACATCAATCATCCCCCGCATCAGACACCCAGGCCGCGCCGGCCTTACCGCCCTTACCGCCCTTGCCACCAAGCGCGCGCGGATCGACCAGCGAGAGCACCGACAAGGTGCCCTCTTTGCGATCCTGCGAAAACGTCACGGTCTCGATCGCCATGTCCTGATGGATATCGGCAAAATCGGAATCCACGAACACGAGCGCGCCAGGCTCCCACAGCATGCCGCCGTCGTCGTGATGGCCCTGCACCGTGACGCTGGCCTTGAGCGAATTACCGGCCTCGCGATCTCTGCGCGTACCGGCGCGTTTCTTGGCGCGATCCTTGTCGGTGTCGCCGTCGTGAATGACGATCACCGGGCGATAACGGCCAAGCTCGGCGTCGCGCGCCTTGGCCTCGATCTGCAAAGCATCCTCGCCGTGCCCATAAGGCTTTTGCCCACGCACGATCACGTCGGAATGCCGGCCGCTCCAATTGTGATCGGCCTCGATTTTCTTGAGGTTGACGCGCTCGATCAGCGCGCCGGCGTGGCGCTGCTTTCCGCCCTTGGTGATCAGAATCGAGCCGTCGGCCTGCCCAACCGGAAATACGCCCTGTTCGCGACACAGCTTTTCCAGGCAGCGAAACGCGGTCTCGCCCGGCGTGATCCGATAAATCGGAACCTTTTTCAGTTGCTCGTCGGTCGCAATGCCGATGCCGAAATGATCGAGCGCCGCGCCGATCTCTTGCGGGTCTTTGTTCTTAAACTGCCCGGTGTCATGCACCGCGCTTGAGTCGATATAGTCTTGCGAGCGCGAGCGGCCCGAGATGTTGATCTCGGCGGTATCGTGCTCCCCGAGGGATGGCTGATACCGATCGACGTAACCCTGACACATCAGCGAGCCGTTCGACAGGATCGAGATGGCCGTGCCGGCCTTGAACGTCCAAGCGGTTGCCGCGGCGCCCGGCTCGGCCGCGACCTTCAACTCGAATGAGCGCGCCGCGTCCTGAAACGAGGCGCGCACGAGCACGCGCTCAAACGCCGTCCAAAGGCCGCCGCCGGCGGCGACGGTCACGAGCACGTTTTCCATGATGTGTTACCTCGAAAGCGCCGCGATCGTCCGCGGCATGAATGACGGGTGCCGCACATTGTTGCGGGCAACCAACTCGTCGGCGCGCGTTGGATCGGCGTAAAGCGTCCAGGCGAGCGCGAGCGAGGGCAGGATGATCGCGCTTTCGACCGTGATCACCGGCGCGAGCGTGTTGATCGTCCTGGTCAACCAATCGATCACCTTGCCGCGCAACGCCTCGATCGCGACAAAGAGATCGTGATTTTCGGCGCCGGCTGTATCGTAAAGCTCGGCCTCGAAACGCTCGGCAACCTCGCCGCGCGCGGTAACGCCCGACGGGCGATCGGTGAATGTCATCCGCAACACGCCCTCGGCATAGGCCGTCAACGCCGCGAGCCGCACCGCGCGGGCGGCGGCGGCGGCGTTCTGATAGGCCGCCTTCGCCGTCGTCGAGAGGTACGGTTGCCCGGCAACCGCCACGTTGACGGGCGCCGGCGGTGCGGGAAACGCATCGACCAATTCGAGCGCGGCGCGGATCGCCGGATCGGGTTCCAAGCCATCACCCAATTGCCGCACGAGCGAGATGAGGCTCGCCATCGCCGGACCGGCGGCGTCGGGCGCCGCCGTGTTCGATACCTGATCGGGCAGCGCCGCCAGAAAGCTTGCGATGCCGTCGCGCAACTTCGCTGAGGTCTCCGGATCGACCGGGTAAGACTGCCGCAGCACGTCGATCGAGGCCGCCGCGTCGGCGAGCGTGTCGGCCGCCGCCGCGACGACATAATCGGGCTGGTCGAGCGTGGCGATCAGGCGCGGGAACAGCGCGCCGAGCGACACCGCGATCGCATCGGCCGCGACGAACGCGGCATTTGCCAGCGCCGGAACGGAGATGAAAGCGGTAGCGGCGCCAGCGCGCACGAATTTCAATTCAAACGCGACATACCCCATTTGATCGCGCTGCGTCGATCGCTTGAAGGTTTCGCAATGAACCGTCACCGGGCCGAAATAGGGCACGACGAGCATGCCCGGCCCCTCGGCCGCGAGCGCGGCTTTCAGCGCGTTCGCGAGCGCGTCGGCGTTGTCGCCGTGCACATAGGCAACCCCGCCAAAGAAGCGCAGCGCCTCGCCCATATCCTCAATAAAGGGCGCGTCCCGGTGCGGGAATACGTGCTTGACGTTATCCCGGCCACCCTCCTCGTCGTCGGACTCAAAAAAGAACGGCACGCCCTTGTAAGAGGCCGGCCAAAGCGTCTTGAGCCAGTCGCGACAAAGTGCGGAGTCAGCCATCGCCGGAACCTCGTTTTTGTATCGTACGAAACAAAAACGGCCCCCAAGATGTTGCTTGAGGGCCGCCTTAACAACGTGCCGGGCTGTATGTGTCCGGCTTTGGATTTTAACGCATGGCTCGCCACTGCTCGCCCGGCGCGGCGCCTTCTAAAGCTATTGCGGTGGCCCCGCCTCGGGCATCGATTTGCCGGTTGATCCCGTCGAGCCGGTGGACGGCCCGCCCGTCGATCGAAACGCGTTAATCGCGTTGTTGATCTTGGACTCGACCGTCGCCCAAAACTCGGAACTCGGCTTGACCGTGATATTAGCCTCTAACGTCGCGTTGCCGACGACCTCGGCCTTGACCGGCTCGCTAGGGCCGCCGATGCCGGTTGCCTTGCGGATGTCGTCGATCGTCCAATTCGGCGCGCCCTGGCCCCCATAGCGGCCTTGCGTGACGGCCGGGTTATAGCCGAACCCCTCAAGCTCGCTTTCGAGGCTCGCGCGCTTGGCGGCAGTCTGCCCCTTGACGTACGCCTCGAATTCCGGATCGCCGTAAATGCCGGCGGCCTTGTCCTTTTCGTCAAGCTCGTGCAACTGATCGAGCCGATAGCGCGGCCCGGCCTCGTACCGCTTGAGCCGGTTGATGTCGTCGTCGTCCATCATGGCGTCGGCGAGTTGCGTCCACGCCAGAAACGGCGCCATCGCCGCTACGGTTTTGCTCAAGCCGAAACCGCTGCCACTCTTGCCCATGAAATGCGCAAGCGCCGAATTGCCGGCGTCCCATCCGAGCGCACCCGTCATCGCAGCTAACCAGCCGCCGCCGGCGAAGATGTCGCCCGGCCGCGTCTTGGCGTGCTCGGCGGTATAGGCGAGGCCGCTCGCAAGCCAATTCATGCCGCCGGTCACGGCCGGCATCAGCGGCGCCGTCGTGTTCGACAGCGTGTTGTCGAGTTGCGCGCCGATCGACTTTGAGATCACCTTGGGATCGTTCTTTTGGAAAAGCTCGGCCGCCTCGCCGCCCTTGGCGCCCTCGACGAGGTGCTTATCCTTTTCGATGCGCGATTGCTGGGTTGCGAAAATCGACATCATTTGCGCCGTCGTCGTCTGCGACGCCATCGCCGCAATCACCTCTTGGATTTTCGCCGGATCGGTGACGCCCTTCTTTGCGAGCGCTGGGATCAAAATCTTGTTCACCCATTGATAGGGATCGGTCTCGCCGGGCTTGAGGTATTCCGCGCCAACGATGCCGCCGGGCAACACGCCCTTGACGTTGCCGGTTTTGGTTTTGATCACCTTTTTCGGATCGATAAGGCCGTACGCCTGCAATTGCTCGACGGCCTTGTTTGACATCTTGCCGCCGACGAATTGCGTGTAGAAACTCGACAGCGCCTTACCGGCCGACGAGCCGCCCAACTCTTGCGCCAGCGTCGGCGCCGTCTTGAGCATGAAATCGTCGCTCAAGGCGTTGGTCGCAGCGCGACCATATTTGAACATCTCGTAATAGTCCGTCGGCCGCAGCGTGTCGCCGAACACATTCATCGCCTTCGCCATATTGTCGATGTAGTGCTCGAACTTGGCGCGATCCTGCGTCACGCCCTTGATTTCCATGCCCTTCGCGAGCTTGTCGAAATCCTCGTTTAGTTCCTCGGCCTTGTCGGGGTGCGCGCCGAGCGCGACGACGCGCAAGCGCGCGAGCGGTTCCAGAACGTGAGTCGCTTCCTCGAATGTGCCCACCATCGAGCGCACGTTGCGCGACATGTGCATCATTTCGGTTTGCGAGATCGAGGGAAACTTTTTCGACACACTCGCGGCAAGATCGTTCGCCTCTTTGATCTCCTGTTCGGTCATGCCCGAGGCGCGCATGCGCGTTTCCTCGTGCGCGCGATCGGCCGACACCTTGACGGTTTCATGCGCGAGCGCGCTCACGGCGCGCCCGCCGGCATAGGCGGCGCCGGCGGCCAGGCCCATCTTTGTCCCCTGCCCGATCGCGGTAACGCTGCGCTCGATCCGAGCGACGTTTTTCTCGGCGGCGGCGGCGAGGTTCAATTGCTTTTGCACATCGCGGTTGAGCGCGTTCGCGGCGCGGGAGATGCGCTGGATTTTCTGTGCAACGGCATCGAACGCGCCGCCGGTTGCATCCTTCCCCTTGATAACGGCAAGGGCCTCAAGGATCGTACCCATTTACTTCCCCCGCCTCTTGCGCACTTGGATCGCGCGGCCGGCCCAACGCAACAATTCGGAGAACCCCGCGCGATCGGCAGCGTCGGCATCGACGACGCGCTCGATCATCACGAGGAAATCCCAAATCACTCCGATTGTGTCGTCGCCGGTTCCTGAAAAAAACCGATAATAGCATCCTTGACCGCGATGGCGTCGAGCACGCTCATATTGTTCATCGCGAGCAACGGATCGGGCTGCACGATCAGCCGCTCGGCATAGGCGCGGATCGCGACATCGTTGTCGACGAGCGCCATACCGCCGGATGCGCGCACCCATGTTTGCGGGGCGCCGAGCGCGAAGTAATCGGCAGCCGTCGGTTCCTGCACGACGACTTGCGTGATCGCAACGCCGTTCGCGCCGCCGATCGGGCGCTTGAGTGGAATGGTTTTCGTCTCGCGTGCCATGTCGGCCCCTCGAATGATCAAAGTGAGAAAGAGATCGCCGGCGAGACTCAAGGCCCGCCGGCGCTTTGCCTTAGCTGTTGAGCTTCTGATACTGCGGCCCGCGAATTTCCACGCCGTCGATCTCGCCGCTCGACATGTTGAGCGTCGGCTTGCCGACAAAGCGAGCGCCGGTAAAGATGTGGGTGCGAGTGTTGTCCTCCTCAACGATCGTCGCGTCGATCTTGCACCGTCGCAACTTTTCATCCCAGGTAATGCCGCACCCGTTGCGGAACTTGATCACCGCACCATAAAGCTCGGGCTTCATCATGTAGCAGGGCGAGCCGTCCTGATTGGCCTTGTGTTCGACGGAGATGTTGCTCACGTCGAGCGTAATATCGGCATCGCTCGGCGTCATGCGATCGCCGTCAACGGTGATCGAAATGCGACCGCCGAAGCTATCGCAACAATCGTCTGCCATGTTGTGTTTTCCTCAAAGAATGGAAGGGAAATCGCCCGGCGATAAGCCGGGCGCGGATGGAAAAGCCTCGAACTAGACGGCCGAGTCGCCCGACGGCGACTGATATTGCAGGAACGCGGTCGCGTTCGCCGCGAACACACGCAACTGATTGACGACATCGAACGGCAGATAGGCATTGAGCCGGTTCGCATCGTTCGGATCGCGCTCGACGACAACATATTGCGCGAACAGATCGGCCTTTTCGAGCACGCCGAGAGCGACGAGATCGTTGTAAGCATGCACGAGCGTGTTGCGCACCGATTTCGGCGTCGCGATCTCGGCGAGGTTGAACGGGTTGTCATCCGCCAGCGCCTGCCGCGAGTGCTTATTGCTCACCGCCGTGCGAAAGTAGCGAACGGCAAACATCAGTTGATACATCGTTTCAACGTCGCGGAACGTGCCATCGGCGACGCCAGCGGCCGTTTTCTGGTACGTCGTCACGAAACGGTCGATCGCAACGATGCCGTCGGCGCGCACCTTGCAAGCCGCGATGCCGTTGGAATATAGCGCCTGCCGATCAACGATATCCCACCACGTTGAGCGATCGCGCGGCGGCAACACGCCATCGAGAGCGAGCGTCTGCAACGGGCGCGAGACCTCCGGCGCATCGCCAAGATGCGCGCTTGCCTTGGCCGCAGAGGCCGCCGCCCACTCCCATTCCGGAGTCGGCGAACGCTGCGATCCGACGACGACCGCGTGCTGATCGTTGCGGGTATCGCCGAACGTCACGAGGCCCGACAGCGTGCCGAACTGCATGCCGAAATAGCCGCCATAAAGCTGCTGGATCGGCGACCAGCGGCCGGCGCTATCGTCGAGGAAGTCGCGCACCGAATTGAGCGAGGTGGAGTCGCTGTAGGGGCCGGCGAGGAAGTCATATTCCTGATCGCCGAGGCTCGCGAGCGGCCCGGCAAGATCGGGAACGCCATTGCCGCCCGTGAGCGCGACGACGGTCGTGTTGGTGCCGTTGAGCACGTTGGACTCGTCGGTGGCGTAAGTCACTTCCTGGGCGTTGAACAGCGCACCATTGTGCCGCGCGGTGAAATTGCACTTGGCCGCCGTGGTGCCGTCCTGGGCCGCGGTGATGGGCAGGTTGGCCGCATTGATCGCCGCCGCCGCGTTGATCGCCACGGTGGCCGCGGTGTCGGCAGCGTTGACCTGAAACACGATGCGACGGCCCAGCACCCACAGGATTGCAGCGCCGGTGACGCCAGGCGCCGTGAATGTATAGGAGCCGGCAGCCTTAGCGCCGGCCGGATCGGCAAGCGGCAGCGCCCAGAGCGGCTGAAACGGCGCATTGCGGCGGGCGATCTTGAACATCGCCGATAGCATCGATCCGACGCCGAAAAATGCATCGGCCTCGTTTTGGTTCTGGATCGGCCCGATCACGGTCCCGGCGGCGGCGCTGCCGGCAGCGAGCTTCTGCCCGATCAACAGCACGCGCGGATCGCCCTGGAACGGCGTTCCACCCGAGTTGATCTCGGCATACCAGAAGGGCACCAACTGGTTACCCGGAATGTTGTTGAACAACACCGACATATTGACGTAGCTCCTCGTTCGCGCGACGCGGCATCACGTCGGCGTGGTTGGCGGTTTGTAAGTTTGAGAGAGGTGGAGTTAGGCGATTGGCGCCTTGACGCACCGCGAACCGGCG
The DNA here is from genome assembly GCF_059803455.1 of Bradyrhizobium sp. UFLA05-108. Classification (NCBI taxonomy): domain Bacteria; kingdom Pseudomonadati; phylum Pseudomonadota; class Alphaproteobacteria; order Hyphomicrobiales; family Nitrobacteraceae; genus Bradyrhizobium; species Bradyrhizobium sp. UFLA05-108. The sequence continues at coordinate 28,001 of NZ_JBANAZ010000026.1, forward strand.
GCGCACGCGTCGCTCGTGACGCAATTCGCACACACTGCGAATGCCGCCGGCGCGCCGACGGCCGACGCAATCGACGCGACCGGCACGCTCGGATCGCTTTCGACGACATCGCGATCGCGGATGCGCCGCAACCAATATTGCGAGCGAGGTTTCCACTCGCCGGCAGCGGCGAGCGGCGCAAATCCCTTGTCGGGATCGGGCACGACCGCGAGCACCGTCACACCCTCAATCTCGATCGAGGACGGCTTGATAAAGATGTTCGACATTTCCTAACCTTGCAGATTGGTGGCAGTCCCATGCACCGGAGCGGTGTCGGACACGCCGGGTTGCGGCGCCGCCGTGATCCCAACGGTGTTGAGATTGACGCGAGTCGGCATGACCGGCGCCATTCGCGCCATGCCGAGGGCAAGATCGTGAAGATAGGTGGACTCGCCGAGTTGCGTCGCGATCGCCTTGAGCGCAGGCGGCAGGCGATCGAAATCCGTCGGCACCGTCACCGGCGCCGGATCATAGCAGGAGTCCTGCACGCGAATGTGGGTGCGGATCGTGCGCGCGGCGAGCCGAATGCTTTCCTCAGCCGAACGATGCTTGATCTTGGAGTTCCATTCCTCAAACGGCAATTTCGCCATTTTCCGGAACAGCGCGCCCGACGGCCCAAAATGCAGGGCATGCCGGATTTGCTCCTCAAGCACCCCGAGCGTCGCCTCGGCGGCCGCATCGGTGTCGGCGTAATCGACGATCACCGAGCCGTCGACGACGAAGTTTTGCACCACTGAGATTTCGAAAACGAGCTCGATCTCGCCCTTGTAGAAGGTCGGGCCAGCCTGGGCGATCTTGCGAAGCGCCGTGTCCTCGGTGAACACGCCGACAAGCGGGCGCCTTTCCTCGCTGCCAAGATCATCCATCGGATCGACACGCGAGTCCGCGACGTAGCGGCCGGCGAGCGTCGGCCATGGGCCATCGCTTGCCAGCAGCGCCGAGGGGCGCAAGGCTTCAAGCGCGGTCAACCGCAAGAATTCACGCGCGAGCATCGGCTAAACCCCATTGAGTGTGAGACGGACGAAACCCGGCGTCGAGGGCAAGACCTCGTGAACGCGGAAACGCCGAGCGGTGGCCTCTTGCGTCACGGCATCGCCGATGCGCGGGCGCCACGGCAGGCGCGACAAATCGAGCGACACGTAAGGGCGCACCGTCGAATGTCCGGCGCGCTCGGGCTGCACGCCGACTTGATGGAAAGGACCGGCACCGGCGCGCGCGGCGGACTCGCCAAAGGGGCACAGCACATGCTCGACAACGGCGCGATCACCATCCGGGATCAGCGGCGCGTTGCGATCGGTCTGGTATTTCATCGGAGCGAACGTGAAAAGTTCGCCCTGGATTTTGTCATGCGTCACCGCCGCAGCGGCGACAGCACGCGCGAACGGTGACGCCATGACGAGACTCCGTTAGCCGATGCGGCGATCGATGATCACGGTGCCGGTGGTGTCGGCCTGGGCCTGGGCGGCGCCCGCCGTGCCGACGCGGGTGTTGCCGGCCGCGGTCTTGGTAAACACGTGGTTCGTGCTGTCCCAATAGAGCGCATCACCGAACACCCAGGCCGCCGCGGTATCCTTGGGCTGATCGGAGAACACGCCCTCGCGCACGACGGCAACAGTGTCGCCGGACACGCCGTCGATCATGGGAACGCCGAACACGGTCGCGCCGAACAGCGCGGCAATGCCGCCGGTGACGTTGCCGGTCAAGGTGACGTCGAGCGTGTCACCCTTCGAAAGATAAGTTTTCATGTCTGCTTCTCTTGACGATGAGAGGAAAACGAAAACGGCCGACGCATTGGGCGCCGGCCGTCACGAGATCAGAAAACGCGAGGCTTAGTTGCCAGCGTTCTTGAACACACCGCGCCAATCGATCGCCTTGGCGGCGAAGTCAAGGCGGCCCTTGATCTCGATCCCATCGACCTCAAAGCCGAGGCGACTTTCCGTGTAGAGCCCTTCCTCACCCTCAAGATAGGCGTATTCGATGGTGTCGATCGTGGCGGGATCGGCGAACAGGTACCACGCATTGCCCGTCAGACGGGCCTCGGTGATCTGCTGGAGCGAGCCGGCGAACGGGTTGATCTGCGAATTCTGTTGCGGATACAACGTGGTCGCGAGGAACTGTTGGGCCTCGGTTTCCTTGTCGGGCGAGACGACAAGGAAGGCGGGCGTCAGGTTCAGCGGCTCGGCGTCGGCCGCCTTGACCGCAAGGCCCTTCTGCTTACGCATGGAAGCGCGGCCCTCATTCAGGGACGCGATCGCGATCGCGCCGGCGGCGCCGAGGTTGCCGTGCGTGGCATGGAACAGCGCGACGTTGTCGCCCATCGCCGGATTCGAGATGATGATCGCCCAGAACAGCGACGCCTCGGTTTCCGCAGCGGAGCGGCCGAGCAGCATCGGCAGGCGATCGAACGCGCCAAGATCGTCGTTGATCAGCGACTGGCGAGTGATCGCGACGATGCGGCCATAGGTGGCAAGCGCATACTGTTCCTTGGAGTCAGCGAGCGCCGCGTGCTGATACTCGCCGCCCTCGCGGATTTGCTTGAGGTTCGGCAGGTTGGACAGCTGCGTCACAGCGCGCGCCTTGAAGTCGGGCGCGTTGTTCTGCCGCGACAGCTTTTTCCAATTCTGCGGCGCAACCTGATAGGCCGCGCGCAGGCGCTTGGACACAACGTTGGCGAGGATCGCCGGGAAATCGGAGGTGGACATCATGCCGCCGCCGGAACGGATGCCGGTCTCGAGGCCAAGCAGCCGCGTCGCAAGCTCCATCTTACCAAGGCCGCGCAGACGCTGGCCGGTGGTCTGTTCGTGGAACAGGCGGCCCATTTCCATCAGCGACATCCCGCGCCATTCGCGGGCAGCATCCTCAAGCTTGACCACCGCCGGATTGGCGCGATGCAGGATCGCGTTTTCCAGCGCGGCGCGTACGGTGTCGCCCTCGTCGGTCCCGACCTGCACACGGCCAACAACCGTGGCCTTGGCAGCACGCGCAGCGATGGCGTCGAGCGCAGCAGCGCGCGCGGCGTCGAGCGTGGTGCCGGCGGCGATGTGCTGGGCGGCGAAGCCGTCGAGATTGTGCCGCGCGGCAAGGGTATTGATCTCGGCGACGCGGGCGCGCTCGGCCTCGACAGCGGCGCGAACGGCATCGCTCGGCGCCGGCGAAGCGGTGCGGGCTTCCTCAGCCCGGATCTTGGTCTCGGTGTCAGCGATCTCGCGGAGCAGCTCAGCGTGCTCGGTCTCGATCGCGCGGACAGCGTCAGCAGCCATGCCGTCAGTGACTTCGGCGATCTTCGCCGCAGCACGCTTTTTGAGATCGGCGAGGTGCGCGCGCAACTGTTCAAGAGTCATGGAAAGATTTTCCCTTTGGTTTACAGCTCAGATGGTGGATTGCCGCATCCGCATGCGGGCGACGGCGGCGGTGGTCGTGGATTGATCGCGCACAATCGCGATCGGGAACGTCTCGTCGGATGCGCGCACCTGGGCGCCCGCGTCCGCCGGGATCGTGACAAAAGACACCTCGAAAGGCGTCCAACGCGTAGCGATGCGCTTCTCGACCTCGCCCTTTTTCTCGGGCTCGACAACACGCACTTCGTCGATCGAGTAACCGACCGACACGTTGCGAATGATGCCTTCCTGCACCATCGCAAACATCCGATCAGCCGCCTCATCGACGCCCTTGCTCGGGAAGCGGATTCGCGCGCGGCCTTCGCCGCCGTCGATCCAGGCCTTTTCGATCACGCCGACCTGGCTCGACGTTCGCCAGGCGGAATGGCTATCAAGCGCCGGCGCACCGGCGTTGAGGCGCGTGAGGTTGATCGCCGAGCGCGACACCTCAAGGATCTCATCGAACGGGATCGAGGTGTCCCATCCGGTCCAACGCCGGCGCCGCACAGTGGCACCGGTGGTGAACGTCACCTCGACGGTTCGCTTTTCGGGATCGACCGAACCGACCGGCAAGGCGCGCGTTTGCATCGGCAACACCGCCGGATCATTTCTTTTTGACATTCGTATTATCCTCAGATTGCCCCTCGCCAGCTGCGCCGCCCTTCATGGACGCGAGCGCGAGACGCGGATCGGTGTCGAGAACGATTTTTCGCTTGTCGATCTCCTTGAACCACTCCTCGATTTCGTCGAGTTGCGTATCGGGATCAACGCCCCATGCGAGCACGAATTGCGACCACGTCATGCGACCGGAGCGCACGGCGAGGATGTCGGCTTGCATTTCTTTGATCGGATCAATCGGCTCATTGGCCGGCATGATCCATTCGACCGGGTAGCCGCCGGCGCGCCGCGGCAATATGCCGGCGTCTTGCGCCATCTCGCACCAACGATCCCAGAGCGGTTCGAGGATCATCGCCACGATGGTCAAATACTGGAATTGCTCGACGATACGTCGGAACTCGATCTTGCCGGCTTTCAGCGACGAGAAATTCGCGTGCGTCAAGTCACCGGTCAGCTGATCGTAAGTCAAGCCTGCGCCGGCGGCGAGCGCGAGCAGCGTTTGCCGCAACACGCCCTCAAACTGCATCGACCCGGACGGCGCAACGGTCTGCACCTCCTCGCCCTGCTCAAGATAGGCCACCATGCCCGGCGAGAAATTCTCAATGCGGCGTTGCGCACCGCTCGGCGTCGTCTGTTGCGTCGCTTGCGCGAGCGTGCGGGCCGTCGAGTTGGTCTTGATGAATGCCGCGAGACACGACTCAATGCGCGCCTTGACAACAACTGCCTCTTGCAGATCCGCGAAGTCGCGGCCCGTCAGCATCGTGCACGCAAGCCACGGCACGCCGCGCCCCTGGCCAATGCGATCCTTGCGATAGGCGTGCAGCATATCGCGGGCATCGACGCGGATCGAAGCCGATGGCATCACGAGGCCGCGCGCGCCGGGATGCACCGGGTGAATCCAATAGCCGCGGCGCTTGCCGTTCAAATCATATTCGATGCCCTGATCAACAACGACGCCATCGGCGTTGATGTCTTTAGGGCGCGACACCATCATGACCCGGTCGCGCGACTGATCGAGGTGATCAGGCTCAAGCAACTGCACCTCAAGCGGAACGACGCCACGCTCGACGCTGTCCGGCCGCACCGGCACCATGCGCGCCAGCACCTCGCCGGACTCAATGATGCATCCGGTGGCGAGCGCAAGCAAACCATCGAAATTGAGTTGCCCCTCACGATCGCAATGCCGCGACCATTTGCGCCACGCCGCCTTGACTTTCTTGTCGAGCGTTTTGTTGCCCGTGTTCGGCTTTGGCACGATGCCAGTGCCGACGGTATGCGACACCGTCACGGTCTTGATGCGGGTGCCCCACCACGTGTTGCGCACGAGATCACGCGAGCGCGCGCGAAGCGTCGGCAGCGCCGCCTTGGTCTCGACGTTCGCCGAGGCGTTGGTCGCGCGCCAATTATCGGTGCGCCGGCCGAACGTCGCGCCGTCATAGACGCGCACTTGGTCCAAGCTCACCCGCGCAGCGGCGCGGCGAAGCCCGGCGGCCGGCGCGAAATACGCGACGACGCGATCGACAGCATTCATAAGGTTTCGCCCTTAGTCGCGGCTGTGCCGGATGTAGGAAACACGCGGTGCGGCCTGAGACGGCGACACCTCTTTAATCATGTCGTCGAGTTGCGCGATCATGTCGGCGCGCGAAAAATACTCGACCTCGCGGCTATCCGGACCCGAGCCGAATTTGACGCGCCGCGCGCCCGAGGCGAGCGCAGCTTTCAGCGCGTCGATGTCGTCTTGCGTGTAAGCCATCGCTACACCTCACTTCCCAGCTTCTCTGCCTTTGAGACTGAGCCTCACACGATTTTCGCGTTGGCGAATTGTGCGTAGACGCGATTGAGCCACGTGCTCACCGTGCCGCGCATCACCGCTGACGGGTTGCTCTTGGCGAACACGCTAAAGGGCTGGCTCGCCTTATCAACGGCCTCGGCCGCAGCAGAGCCCAGCACCGGAATGTCGAGCGCGTCAGGCGGAAACACGAATTTCGTCGCGTTGATGTGGTTACCGACGGACACGTGCCGCGCGCCGGCGGCAAGCCGCATCGCAACCGGCTTGATCTCGTCGATCGACGCCTGATTGTTGCCGAGCACATGCAACACCGTGATCGCGTATTTCTCGGGATCGAGAAAGCCGATGTCGGTCAGCAGCTGCAGTGTCGGCGACAACAGCCCGGCACGGATATCGATCACAGTCGCCGTGAGCGCATTGAGCGTATCAAAGACACGCATCTGCCCATCGGAGTCAACGAGATCGACGATCTCGGTGCGCTCGGAATAAAACCGCTTGAGCACGCCGCCGGCCGGATTTTCCGCGCTCGGCCGCACCTCGTTTTCGGTGTCGAAAGCACGGTTCGGGATGCCGCTGGCATCGAGGAAGTCGAGCAGCGCGCGCGAGATCGTGGTTTTGCCGACGCCGCCCTTGTCGGCGCCGACGATTAGCAAAATCGGCTTGGTCATTGGTCCGTTGTCCTTTTGGTCTAGCGCTTGAGCCAACCGCTCGTGTTGCGGCCGATCCAATTCGAGCCGGTTGGCTCCTCTTGCGATCGCGCCGCCGGCGGCTGGCTACTCGCATTTGCGGGCGGTGCCAGCACTTCGGCCGGCGGCGGATCATCCGCGCCGTCGGGCGCGGACATTGCAGACGCGGGACTGGCTGCAATTTGCACATTGAGCGGGCGTGCTGCGAACAGATCGCCTTGCGTTGCGCCGGGCGCACGCTCGCGCGCAAGGATCTTCCATTCATCCTCGGTCATCGACGACAGGCCGAGGTGATCGGCGATCGCCATGTTGTACACACGGCAATCGAGGAGATGGTTTTCCTGATTTCCGCGCGGTCGCCACCCCTTTATCATGCGTCCGCGCGACTTGATTTCGGCGAGGTATTCGGCCGTCACTTGCTTGAAGTAAATTTCGTCAAGAAACTTGCCGAAATGGCAGTAACCCGGCGGATCAACCTCATGCCCGGCCGATTTGCCCTCGCGGCGCAAATCCTCATACCAATGGCCCTTGAGCGACCATGTGCCGACGGGCCAAAGCTTGGCAAAACCGAGCTTGCGGCCCTCAATGTCGATGTCTTTAACAACCGGCGTGCCGAGCGCCGGCAGATGCCAGCCGTCGCGGCCGTCCACCGCATACGCCAGATGGCGCATTGAGCACCAATAATAAACCACATGCGAGCGGAAGCCCGAGTCGACAGCGAAGCCGTCAACCTTGCGCTTGCCGCCGTACGAGTCCGGCCACTCGCGATCGTAAAGCTCGGCGAGTTTCAGGAACGCGCCGCCGTTGGCGTTCGTCGTGTCGCCGTCGAGCATGTCGATGTGGACAACCCACGACTCACGGTTCGACGCCCAAGCGACCACCTCGACGTAAATGCCGTTCATCTGCACGTCGGCCGCGGCCGTGAGCATCAGGCCGCGCGGCGGTATTCGCCCGCGCGGATAATCCTCGCGGCGCTCCATCAGGCGCACATGATCGGGGGCGTCGCCCTTGATCTCGAATGCCTCGCCAAGCGTGAGGTTGTAAAACGCTTTCAGCTTGGCGGGATCGCCTTGAGCGGCAATCCAGCGCTCGGCGATCTTGTCCCAAGGCACGAACGGCGACGACATTGCGTCGATGTGGTAGCTCGGGAATTTTCCCGGCCCTGGCGCGGTGGCGATCCAGCCGTTGCGCATGCCGAGCGATTCCAGATATTCGGATCTCGGCGCGTGCTTGGAGCCCGCGCGCACCAACGCGTTTTTTTCGTGCGCCTCAATCGGGCAACCGCAGCAAGGCGCAACATAATGCGCTTGGAACGGAAAAACGTCGTTAAACTTGAAATTCGAGCCGAATCGAAACGAAAACGGCTTTTCGCAATTGGGGCAATCAACGTGCCAATAGCGCTGATCGCCGGCCTCGAATTGCTTATCGATGTAGCAGGTGCCCTTAACCGTCGGCGTCGAGATGTTGATCTCTTTCCAATCGCCGGTGGCGAGGAACGACTCATAGCGCGCCTCGATCATCGCGTGCGGCGAGCCCTGGCCGTCGAGATCGTCCGGATATTCGCTCGCCTCGTCTTTGATGATCTTGCGTTTCGTCTTTGAGCGCAGATCGGCCGTCGAATTCGCGATCGCGAGCGCCATCGAGCCGCCCGGATAGCGCTTGAGATACGTCGTCGAACCCTCGCCCGAACGCGAGACTTGCGGCTTGATCTTGGCTTTGAGCGCCGGCGACTGCTCGATCGCCGGGTTAAGCTTGTCGGCAATGAAGTCGGCGAGCGCGCCGTCGGTTGGCTGCACAAGCAAAATGCCGCCGGCCGGATCGGTGTCGATCGACGAGCCGACGACGCCGATCGCCATCATCGTGAAGCCGGTTTGCGCGCTCTTGCGGATCGCCTCTTTGTTCACGGGAACGTCGGTTGCGCTGTTGTTCAGCGGCTCGACGACGTAAGGCGTAAGCCTCGGGTCCCATTTTTCGCCGGCGCGCGGGCCGTCGGGCACGACGATGTTTTCTGCGCACCACCCCGCCGGCAACACCTTGCGCGGCGGCGTGATCAACGCCATAGCCTCGGCGGACATGGCGGCGACGGCCGAATGTTTGAATTGCAGCATAGCCGGCCCTTATGCCGGCACGTCGCCCTCGCCCGGCTCAACAGTTGACGGCACGGCCGCGCGCGCGATCTCGCCAATGGCCTGGGCGATATCGGTGCGCAACTCGCGCTCGATTTCCTTCAGCATGCCGCGCGCCCCTAGCACCCCGTCTTTGACCGCGACTGCAGTCAAGCCTTCCGCGTACGTCGGCAGGCGGCCGAGGATACGCACCACAGCCTCACCGATCTTGACGCCGCCCTCTTTGGCCTCGTCAATCGGCACGAGCCGGCCGAGCCGTTCCTCGAGATCGAGAAACTTGAGATCGGCGGCATAGCGCGCATTGCGCTCTTGGTGATCGCGCACAGCCCGCGAGGCCGGTGTGTCGGCGTTGGCCTCTGCCTCGGCGCGCGTTTCCGCAGCGGCCTCTTTGAATGCGTCACCGGTCTCGCCGACGGCGCGATCGAATTGCGCGAGGTTCACGAGCTTGGTGCCGTTCGGCCCTGGCCGCGTCTCGACCTTGCCGGCCTCGACGAGCGAGTCGACTCGCTTCGCGATCGCTTGCCGCGATTTGTTTTTTTCCCGCGCGATCTCGGAAACCGACAGCCAAAGGCCGGCCTCGACGAGATCGAGCGTTGCGTCGTCGCTCATCACCTTACCACTCGCCGCGATCGGCCGCCCATGCTCGGCCGATACTTGCCATTCCGCTCACTGAAAGGAAGCGACGACTTGCGCGGATGCGGACGGTATTGCCCGCGCTTAGGTTTGCGCGCCTTGCGTGCCATCGCGTGTCAACCTGTCAACCGTGTCAACCCAAGATTTGATTTTTGCCGCTGGCGAGTTTTCGGGGCGCGCTTGGGCCGTGTGGGGTGGGGGCCGGGGAGGGACCCGCGCCCCACCCCCACCGGCCAGTCGCCCGGCGGCCGGCGATCACGCCTGCGATCCCGCAGAGGCCCATAGTCAGGATGATCGCGCGCGCCGAGGCGCCACATGCGAACATGACGAGCGCCAGCACATCAGCGCCAAGCATCACGCCAGCGAGGATGATCGAGCGTATCATCACATCGAGCACACGCGCGCCGCGTTTCATCGCCAACTCCTAGGCATGGCCGCCGAGGATGGCGGCAATCTCGTGTTGTAGCCGTTGCGGCAAGATCGCCTTCACCGAGCTAAGGAACTCTGCTGCAGTCGCGCCGCTGATCATCTCTTTCGGGATGAACAGGCCAGACTTTTGCTTGGCGATCGGCACGCGTGAGGCGCCGGTGCGAGCGAACACTTGGCCGCCCAGACCGATGCCCACACGCTTCGGAAACTGGCCGCCCTTGATGAACATGCCCGTGAACACACGGCGATGATTCCACGGCGCCGCAGAGACGCCCTTGCGCGTCTCACGGGCGCCGAAGTATTTCAGCGCGACATTGCCGCCGCGCGACTTGAGCGAATAGGTCGTGCCGGCCGGCATCTTTTTGACGGCGCGGGCAATCACCTGCCGCTTGAGGCCGGTTTGCGCAGTGAGCGAGCGCACGACGCGCGTTGCGGTCATGTCGCCGGTGCGGCGGATCGCGCGAGCGATCGCCTTGGGCGCCTCAGCCTCGGCTTTCTTGAACAGCTCGGCCAGATGCTCGACTTGGCGCGCATCGATCTCAAGCATCGAGAACGCCATCAGCGCCTCACGATGCGTGCGCGCAACTGCGCGAGTTGAGAGGATGCCGCCGTGCGGAGCGCGCCACTTCGCGCATCTTCCGTCAGGGTGCGCGCAACGAAGCCGGCCGCCCCCGCAACCGACTTGACATCGCCCCGCACGGCGGCGGACATGCCGCGCACGATCGCTTGCTTGCGCTCATTGCAGCGGCAACCCATGGCATCACCTCAAAGATGGATCATCACGCGGGCTAACCCGGTGCGCTAGGCGTTCTGACTTGAAGGCCGAGAGCCGTGCGCGTGATGAAGGAAAACCCACCGGGTGCGCATCGTCGAGAGGCGCGGCGGGTATTGATTGGTGCGCGCGATATTTTAGAGCGCGTCGCCGCAGCGCGCTTGCCTTCCGGCATTCAGTCTTTGCGATCGTTCGCGGTGCCGTGCGTTGAGCATCGGCTCGATCAAGGATCGATTGCGATTGTCGCGTTGCGTGATCAGTAGCATACAACATCACCGCATCGAGCGGCGATCATCTTCACATCAACGCGCCTCTCTAAAGGCGCCCGTCCAAAAAAGCCCGACGGCGAGCATGCGCGGCCGGGTAGTCTCACACACTTGGATCGAAAAGGAATTTACTTCATGACCGTGTGCCCTCATGAGCCGAAAATAGCTCGGGCGCCTCACGTCTGCGGGCGCCCGTTTGTTTCGCTCTGTCTTTTGCAGCGTCCGGGGTTATGTCAAGCGCGGCCTTCCGCGTCAAACACCCCCGACACGGAGTTGCAGCAAACCTCTTATCTGCTAGCTGATCGGCGGATTTTTTCTCGGCTCGCCCGGTTATAGGCCGCAACCGATTCCGACTCGATCGGCGACTCAACCGGCGGCCCCGCTGCGCGGCGCTTCGGAATAAGAGGATAGCCATGGGTTGCGAAGCGGGCGAAGGCATCGCGAAACAACACGCGCGTTGCGACGCTCGGGGACAGCCACGGCAGCGCCGGCAGCGCCGAGGGCAGCGGCTCATAATGCGACAAGCGACCGGCGAGATCGCGCGCCAGAACACTCAAGGCGCCGTGCCACGCCAGATATTCGGCGCGCGAATGCGCGACCGACAGCGGCATCGGATCGCACCACTCCAGCGGCGAACGCGGCGACATCGAGAGCGTGTACTCGCCATCACGCTTGCGCGCACGGCCCTCGTTCTTTTGCAGCATCACCAAGTCGCCGGCGTCATCGACACCGAGCACGAGCGGATAGGCGCGCAACTCGCCGCGCGCATTCCGCGCCTCATAGTGGCGTTGACGCGGCGCCGGCAGATCGAATTTCCAGGCCGGCCGCGAGCCAGTCGTCGCATTGCTGATCACGATCGCACGCGGATCGAACGATGCGCCCATGATCGCGCCGACGGCATCGCCGGCAATGCCGACGAATTCGCCGAACAGCGGCAGCACCTCGTCACGATCCTCAAAGCGCGCCCTGGTATCGAGCGCTCGGATCGCTTCCGCCACAACAAGCGCGTCGGGATGCGGCTCGCCGGAAACAAAACCGAGACCATCGCCGTAACCGGAGACATCGACGCGCACGCCGAGCGCGCAATATTGCGTCACGATCTGCCACGGCGTTGCCGACACCGCCCGCCCTTTCGGCAACTCATCACGCATCGCCCATTGCAACAACTTTTCGACGTCGATCTTGGTTTTCACTTCGATTCCCCCGTTTGGATTTGAAAGGATGTAGGGATGTAGGGTGCATGTAGGGTTGAGAGATAACCCTACATGCTGTTTTTGTTTTATCTTTCAATTAGTTAGATATGGTGGATGTAGGGATGTAGGGTTAAAGCTAATGCACACATGAGAAGCTTGCTTTGTGTTCGCCCCGCACCCCAAAGAGTGGAGAGAGCGGAAACTGACGAAAACCCTACATCCCTACATCCACCCCGCTTAGCATCTTGAGATCACTCATCTTTCGAGGGATGTAGGGTTGCCCACGACTCTACAGGCTTCCTACATCCCTACAGGCTAGACGGGCGCCATGTCGTCGTCGCCGGGGTGCGGCGGCGGCTCGTCGCGATGCCGGCGAGGCACATCGGGAACATTCTTGAGCTTAACGTGCAGGTAGCGCATGCCCTGTTCGGTGCGCTTTTTGGGCAAACCCTTCTGCCCCATCGCCTGACCGAACGCCTTTTCCTTCCATGGCCGCACCGCGTTCGCGTTCGCCCAGGCGGCAAAGGAATCGTACATCTGCCGCGCCGTCACGAACGCGCCGGCCGACCCATCAGGGTTAGCAGGCACACTCTCGACGCACGAGCCGATGAAAAGGCCGATCGGATCCATCTCATCGCGATATTCGGCGGTGGCTTCCATCACCTCCGGCGGCGTGCGCAAGCCACGGTTGAGATAATCAAGCGCACCGGCAATAAGCCAGTTCAGAATACCCGAACGCTCCGGCCAAATCTCGCCCATCACCTCATCCATCGGGCGCCGCTCGTGATCGGCAATCGTCACCGGCCACGGCACGAACTTGACGCGGCGCCAGATGCCGTGATCGACGCCGCCGATCTCGGGTTTGTGGTTGCCTGACAACACCATCTTGAACGTCGGACGAAACTCGAAAAACTCTTTGTTGAGCGAGCGCACGAGCATCGGCTCGCCGCCGGTGAGCGACTTGACCAGCGCCTCTTTGAACTGCACGCCGCGCTCGGGCTCAGAGGCGCGCACGAGCCGTGCACCGGGCAGGCGCGCGAGATCAGGCGTTGCCTGCGATCCTGAGCGCTGCTGATCGCCGGAAAGCGATTCAAACGCGATCGTCGCGCAGTACGGCCCCATGATCCGCGCGACGATATCGACGAAGGTCGATTTCCAGTTGGCGCCGGTGCCGTAGGAAAACACAAAGCACTGCTCGCCGGTCATGCCCGTGAGGGCATAGCCGTGATACCGCTGCACGAAGTCGCGCACCGCCTCGACCGGCAGAAAGCGCTTGACCGAGTCCTCGAAATGCGGACATCCCGCGCCCTCGACGTACTCAACCGGCGCAACCTTGGTGATGTTGTCGGCGCGATCGTGCGGCGTGAGCGTGACGCGCCAGCGCTTGAGCGTCTTGCCGGCGTGATCGGAGGCATCGGGATCGGGCTCGGTGTCGCAGACAAAGCGCACTGTGCCATTGAGCACATTGAACGCCAGCGCATCGGCATCAAGCTCGTCGATCGTCACGGTGCGATGCGGCAACGCCTGATCGAGCATGCCGCGGATTTTGCCGGCGTTGCCGCTACTGATCGCATATTTGCGCCGCGCGATCTGGCGCCCCTTGAGCGCAGCTTGCGCGTCCTCGCCAGCCTCGACGACCCGCACCAACATCACCCGCGCCGTGCGGCGCGCGACCCGTGCGCGGGCATCCTCATCGGCATCGATCTTAGCGATTTGCTCGCGCGCCTGGGCGGCGGCATCGATCGCGCGTTGCTCGTTCGGCGTTGCCGCCATCACATCGGCCTCAAGCACGATGCGCGCGGCCGTGGTTTGCGCGTGACGTGTTGCGATCTCATTGCCGCCTTCGCGCTCCCAATGCGTTCCTGCCCAGGCGTGCCAGCCGACATTGCGCACGTGGAGGAGTGAGGGGCCGAAATGATGCAACAGCCGCGCGCCGTTGCCGGTGTCGTTCTGCGGCTCGTGCGAGCAGGCCTCAAGCACATCACGCGGAATCTTGTCGGCATCGGCCGGGCGCTCGTTGTCGGCGGGGTCAACATCCTCATCGCCCTGCCCCCCGTAGGGGGCGCCCCCCTCGGCGGGGTGCGGGGCGTAGGAGGCAAAGCCGGATAAGTCGGCGTCGTCGGATTCGATCCAGTCCGCGATTTGCTGATGCGGCGGGATTTCTTCATTGTCGTCAATCATTGCTCTTGCCTTGAATCACGTCGTTAAAATCGAGGCCGCTAGGCGCGAACCGCACACGGATGGTGCGGCCCTCGCGCGCATGCCGGCGTGCCGCACGTTCCAGTGCATTGCGCGTCAGGAACGGCTCGGAATCGCCGTCGCCGAGCAACACAAGCTCGTCGGCGCTATCTGGCACCGGCATCGCCGGCGAATTCGGATCAGGATCGGGACCTGGCACGCGCTGCGGCCGGCCGTTGGCGGTCTTGAGAGTCGGATGCGGCGTCGTCTCCAATGCCCTGCCGGCGAGGTTGCCGAGATCACCGGAGGCGCGAAACGAGGTGCGGGACACATCGCGCCCGGCACGCACGAGCGCGCTATAGACCGCGAGAACGGTCTCAATGCCTTCGCCGGCGACGAGCCGCGTATGCGGCACGCGCAGGCCCTTGAGCGCATCGCTCGTGCCGAGATCAAGATAGCAGCCGGCTTTCGTGCCGCGCATCTTTTTCGACGGCAGCACTTCCCCCGTGTCGGGATGGATCACGACGGCCTTGCACTTCGGCTGATCCGTGTCGATCCATGTCATGTGCAGCCCGCGAAAGATGCCATCGGCATCGAGGAACGGCGCCAGCATCGCCGGCCCGCGATGCACGAGCAGCGGCTCGCGCTCGCGGCCATCGGCGAACAGCGGCAACCACGGATGAAATCTCAGCTTTGCATTCTCCGGCGCGAGGATGCCGCGACAGGCGAGATAGTCCGCCACCGGCGTGCCCGGCCAACGCGTACCAGCCTTCCAGAATTCAAAGAGACGCGCACGCTCGCGCTCGCGCGCCTTGGCGGCGAATAGATCGGCATTGCGCGCCGTGCTCCACCCGGCGCACCACGCGACGCGCAACGCATCATCCTCATTGAATGGTACCGGCACCTCGCCCATGACGCCGCCGGCCGCGAAGGCGCGACGCCCGGCGCGGCGGGCGAGCTCTGGCGTTGGCTTTTCTTCGGCCGCACCACCCAGGCGCTCTACGGCCGCCTCAAAACCAACGCCCTCGCGCTTGCGCACGAGCTTGATGACGTCGCCGCCGTCGTGACAGACGGCACACACCCATTTGTCGGCATTGCACTCAAAGCGCATCGCCGAGCGCGATCTCGGATCATCGGAGCAGATCGGGCACGGCCCGATATGGCCGCGGCGGCCGTTGCGGCGCAGCGTCACCCACTGCCCGGCAACATCGTGCACGGGATTACGCGCCTTCAGCGCGTCAAGCGCAGCATCGGAGATCATTTATTCATACCGGACATCATCGCCCCCCCCCCCCATCGTCGGCACCCTCGGCCTCGGCCCGCGCGAGTGCGGTCAGCCGGCCGAGGATCGTGCCATCGGTGCGCGCCCGCTCAATCAGGCGCGAGACGCCGTCGAGCGCGGCGGCCTCGCAATCGAGCCGGTGAATGATCGAGGCAACGTTGTCGCGCTGCACGTCGGTCAACTTCTCGCCGAGGTGCAATTTCAACTCATCGACGCGGATGCGCCGGCGACCGGCCTCGTTTTCGACGATCGCGGCCATGTCGAGCCAAGACACACGAGACTCGCCCTGGGGGCGCCCCTCAGGCCGGGGTGCGGGGTTTTCGCCCATCACCGCCTCGCCGTGATCAGCTTGGCCGCTTCGCACCACTCTTTCACCTTGTGGCGAATCGCATTGCGCGCGGCCTCGGGATCGCGCGCCGGCCGCGGCGTCTGCGGCAGGCCGGGCAAATACACCGCCCAGAAATAGCCTTCGCTCGTCGTGTCGTGCGTCACCGCGCCGACGGTAACGACGCCGAGCCGCGCCTCGATCTGATTGGCACGCTCACAAAACTCGATCGACACGGCCGCCATGCCGGCCGCGCTTACGGCGCGGCCGGAGCGCCGGGCATCACCCGGCTTTGATGCAAAATTGTCGGGATTGCGCTTGCGCACCTCGACGATGAACGATTGCCCCCGGTTGCTCATCAGCGCGCAATTCCGTAATCGTCGGCGGCGCGCAAGAATTGCTGCATTGCCTGTTCTGGCGACCAATACTGCAACGTGACGCCGAGCGGATCGCCCTCGATCTGATGCCAACGCACCGGCGGCGCCACCATGTTCTGCAACATCTCGTCGTGCAGAATAGCGTTGTCGGCGGCCTTCACCTCGGGGTGAAGCGGCCAGCAAAATTCAAACTTGTCGGCGATCGCGAGCATGAGATTGTGCTCGATCTCGACATAGTTCGATAGCGCCGGCTTGATCGGCCGAGGGATATCGACGAGATAGGCCTCGCTCGCATCGTGCAGTAACGCCGGCTTGCGCAAGCCCGACGACACCTTGCGCGCCATCAGCACGCAATGCTCGGCGACCGAGTAGAAGCGCCGGCAATGTCCGCCAAAACGGCACAGTTTGGACAACGCCGCCGCGATGTCGATCAAGTCGATCTCGTCGACTCGCGGATCGAGCGCCCAAAATTGCCGCCCGCTATAGGTTTGAATCCAGTCACCCTTGCGCATGTGCGCTTAGCTCCCAATGAGAAGATCGAGGGCCGCGATCGCGAATTCGATGCGCGGGATTACGTAGAACAAGAAGATGAAAGTGCCGAGGCCAAAGGCGGCGAGCGCGAGGATGTCAAAGCGATCGATGGTCATTTGGCGCTAACCAATCGGCGTATGGCTGAGGCGCCCAGTCGGCCGCGGCGGCCCGACACGCTTAGCGAGATCGACGTGCTCAATCGCCTTATCGGGATCGGCCATGCGCCAATCCGGCCAATCGCGCCGTTCATTCTGGCCCTGCTTGGTGTAGATCGCATCGGCGATCACTTCCGGCCCATAGCCGGCGCGCCACGCACCATCGAGCGCGAGCAAGATCACATCAACCCATTCGGTGATATCATCTGGCGCGTTCTCGATCTCGATCAGTTCCTTGCGGATGTGATCGATCACGCCCTTGACTCGCGCCCCAGGCCCGAACGTCGCGCGCGAGAATGCGCGCTGCCGGTAGAGATGCGCGACCAGATCAAACGATTGCATTGCTTCCCCTTCCCTAAAGCCCCGCAAAGAGCGAGCCGGCCTCGAACGGCGTGTCGGTGCCCTTTGCCTTGATCAGTTGCCGCTTGCGCTCGTCGGGGCCGGCAAAGGCCGTGCGCATGCGGTTTGCGATGTCGTCTTGAAACTCGCGGTCGATCTCGATCAGCACCGCGTGCCGCCCTTCCGCGATCGCGGCCTCGCCTGTCGTTCCAGATCCCGCGAAGGGATCGAGCACGGTGTCGCCGGGCTTGGTCACGAGCCGCACGAGGTAGCGCATCAAGGCGAGCGGCTTCACAGTCGGGTGTCCCGAGCCGGCGCGATCGGCCTCGTCGGCTTTCGGATGCCAGAAGAACCGCGAGACGCTTTCGCCGGAGGCATCGCGCGGAAACGCGCTTACCACCTCGTGCGAGCCATCGTGCAGCACGTTGGCGGGAAAGCTCGATCCGGTGGCGTGCTGCACGCGGCAGCCGGTGACATCGAGCGTCCCGGTGCCGTGCTTCAAAATGTTCTCGGTGATGGTGCCGTCGAGCGGTTTGCGCGCGATCAGGATAAACTCAGCCGCCGGCTTGGCGGTGATGTCGCGATCGTCATAGAACGCCGCCACGTGAGACACCGGGCCGCGCGCCAACTCGTCAGCGTCGCAGACATCGCCCAGGATGGCGCGATCGAGAAATTTGCCGAGCGGCTTGCCGTGCGGAAAGCCGGTGCCGTAGAGCCACGAAAAGACGTCGCGCGTCTCAAAGCCCGCCGCCTCGGCGGCGATCTGCATATGCGCGAACGCCTTCGGATAGTTGAAGGCGAGCAAGTATGCGCCGGGCTTGAGCACGCGATAAACCGCCGCCCAGGTCTCGACGCGATTGGCAATGTCGCCGAACACCGCGCCCTTGCCGTGCGCCGCACCCTTGGCGCCCCTGGAGAACATCTCACCTTTCGCTTTCGCCGACGTCGACGCGCCAAAGCGCTTTTCCATTTCGGGCAGGAAATACGGCGGATCGCACACGCAGGCGTCGAGCGTGGCCTCGCCCTGGCCGGCGAGCATGGCAAGCATGTCGCCGCGGTGCAGAACCACGCGGCCGTCACAGAAGGATTCGCCGCTCATGTGCGCTCGCCTTTGCGCTTGCCTTTGATCGGCATCGCGGCCGTGTTGCGCACGGCCTCGGCAAGCTGCTCGCGCAAATCGCGCTTGCTCGGCCCCTTGGCCTCGGCCGGCCGCTCGGCCGCGCCCGCGCGCTCGTCGAATATGCCCCGCACCATCGACGCGCCCCTCAGAACGGGATAGTGAGATCATCGATCGCCGCGCAAACGCTGAGGCGGGCAATCTTCTCAAATTCGTCGATATGCGGCGCGAGGCGATCGGCGGCCACGCCAGCAAGCGCGGCGTGCGCCGGCGTGGCCACATGCATCTCGGCGACGCACAGCAGGGCTCGGCGCGCATCCGCCATGTCGCGCGCCGACCGGTTCAACATGCATTGCAATTGTACGATCGCAACGCGCGCTCGGGCGTATTCCTCGCGAACATTCGCGATCTTGTCCGCCATTGTCGGTTTCTTCACAGTTGCCCCCATCTTTAGAACGGAATGTCGTCATCCATGTCGGGCTTGCCCGACGAAATGCTGCCGGAGTTGCGCGCCGGCAGCGACCGCGCATCGGTGCGATCGGCGTTGTCGTTCGGCGGCGGGCCGCCTGGGCGACGATCGCCGCACAATTCCAGCGTCGAATTGAACGAGCGCAACACGATCTCGGTGACGTATTTTTCAGCGCCGCCCTGGTCGGTCCATTTGCGCGTCTCAATCGCGCCCTCGACGTAGAGCTTTGAGCCCTTCTTAACGTACTGCTCGACGACCTTCGCCAGCCCCTCATTGAACACGACGATGCGGTGCCATTGCGTGCGCTCCTTGCGCTCGCCGGTGGTCTTGTCCTTCCACTGCTCGGAGGTGGCGATCGAGAACGACGCGATCGCGCGGCCATCCTGTGTGCGCCGGATTTCTGGATCGTTGCCGACGTGACCGAGCACGATCGCTTTGTTGATGCCGCTCATTGCCCCTTCGCCCCTTTCATGAACCTGGAATCGAGATCGGAGGCGATCGCGTCGCTCAACCTATCGGCAGCAAATCGCACCTCTGCCCGGGCCCCCTCGATCAGGCCCGCCAGATACTTCGGCACATCGGCCCGAAATGCCTCGGCAACCGCCTTTGCGACGTGCCGCACGCCTGGCGTGTCGCCATCAAAGCGAGAGATGCCGATGGTGATGTTTTTGAGAGCCGCATCGCGGCCCTCATCTGTGTCGAGCTGATTGAAGATCATCTTGAGACGATCGACAGCCGCCTCATATTCGCGGAAGCGTATCGCGCTGTTGCCATTCATCATGCGCGCACCCGCTGGTCTTGCTCGCGGCACATCCGCATCAGCATCGCCGGCGTCGGCAGCGGCATGCCCTTGCGATCGAACCTCAGCCAATCGGCCGGCACGAGATAAGGCTCGGGCCGATCGGCGTGATTGGCGAGCAGCGCCGCGCGCAAGGCACCGCACTGCGTTTCGCAAGAGCGGTTGAATTCGCCGAGCGCGGCGTCGTCATCGGCCTCATCGTCGTCGGCGTCGGGCTCGGCGACAACGACAGGCGCCGGCGCCGCCTTGATGAATTTCTCGAAGAACGGTCGCGGCTGATTGGCGAGACGGCCGGCGGCCTTTTCATCGCGCCAAAACCGTTCCAGCCATTTTTCGCCAACCGCATGCGCCCGCGCGATCTCGCGCAACGTCAGCGGCCCGAAATAGGCGTGTCTAAGTCTGATCTTCTTTGCTTCGCGCATGGTCGGCCCCCGCCTGTTGGAATTGATCGCGCACGATGGTGCGCGCCTGCTTCACTTGCTCGACGAGGCGCGCGCTTTTGGCGCCTCGCACGAGTGTCTTGTGCGCGAGATCCCCCAGCGGCTTGACCAGCGCCCGCACCGCGAGATCGGCAGCCAAGCCGTGCGCCTCAAGATCGGCCTCGACCTCGACCAGATCAGCGATGAACTCGCGCGAGACTGTTTTTGCGGGATCGACGATGGCGACGTTGGCGAGCCACACGAGCCGCGAGATCACCGCGCGCGGTGTCGGCTTGATCATCGACGCGCCCCGCACTGGCAATAAGGCGTCACACACACGCACAAAGATCGCGCGCGGCGCTCGATGTCGGAGTGATCGTGGAACGTGCGCGCGCGACCGGCGCCGCGCGGATTGCGCCGACCGTCGATCGCGCAGTCGCAGAACGATCGCTTTGCCGTGCACGTGCAGCGCAGCGGCATCGCCACGCGCGGCGGCTCGATCATGTCGAGCACATCCGCCCATGGCCGCCGGCGCACCATACGGATCAGCGCGCAAGACCCCCCAAGCGCGATCAACGCGGCGCCGGCGGCCAGAAGTCCCCAGCCCAGGCAAGTCACTGCGACACCCGCAACTGACCGGCCGCAATCTGCCGGCGGCGCCGCGCGCACTCGCGCTCGCCGTTCGGCGTGTAAAGTTTCGACGACCAGCGCCGGCGGCCGCGCGGCGGCAATGTCAGCAACGGCGGCGCCGGCAGAAACGCCGGCATGACGCGCGGCATCGCAAAGCCACGCCCCGACAGCACGGCGAGCACGGCGACCATCAAAGAGCGCGTGAACATCAGCATGCGCGCGCCTCCCGCAGATGATCGGCGCGATCCTTGGCGCGATCCTCCGGTGCGGACGGAACGGAGCGCCGGCGCGAAAGGTTAGAGATGACGAATGGCGAGCGGCAGGCCGCGCAGTCGCACGGCATCGCATCGCCCTGGCCGTCATGAATGACGGACTTGGTCTGAGACATGATTTCCCCCATGCAGCCGAACGGGCGCGGAACACCCGTCGCGGCAGCGACCCCGGTTTCGGAAACGTCAAGCGAAAAGTTCGAGCCGAAGCTCTCGTTTCAAGCGTGACGAAACTAGCGTGATTCGCTAGTTAGTCGTCAAGCACCCCCTATCGGGGATTGCTAGTTTCAAACCCATTCGGTTCCGGGTAATCTGCTGATATGGCGAGGGAAATAATTTCTGTGCAGGAGAGTAACTTGCGTAAGCCGCGAGCACGTCGCCCGAGGCCCAACCGTATTTTTGAACTGACCAAGGCGCGCAAATGGACCTACCCCGAGGTTGCCAAGCGCGTGCGCGAGCTTGCGCATAAGCGCGGCGATGCGGAGCGCGCCGAGACCCACACTGTCACCATCAACCGATTAGCGACAGGAGCGGCCAATTTGACTCAGGCATGGATGAATATTTTGGGCGAAGTCTTTGGCGTGCCGGCGGCCGAGATCATTGCGCCGCCGGTCGCCGAGAATTTGCGCCGGGTGCGCGTCGTCGTGGCCCTGGCCGCCGGAGACTGGCGGGCGCAGTCGCAATTGCCTGATCTCGAGCAGCACGACGTCATGATCCCAAGCGAAGAGGCCCTGACGGATGTGGCGCTTTACGCCGGGGAAATCCGCGGCGACGACATCAATCGCCGCTACCCCAAAGGCGCCATCGTCGTGATGTCGCATTTCGAGCCGGGCGTGATCGACAGGCCCGGCGAGCTGATGGAGGGCCGCCGCTACCATGTCCGCGCCTTCAAGGCCGACGGCTTGATCGAGGATTCGATCAAGACGTTGACGCGCGGCCCTGAAGGGCAATTGTGGCTACGGCCCGAGAGCGAGCATCCGCAGCATCAGGAATGGGTGCCGCTTGCCGGCAAGGCCGGCTTGCGAATCGAGATCGTCGGCCGGGTGCGCGGGGTGTTCTTCCGCGAGGAGTAAGCGGAACCTGACAGCCATGTGACGAATCAACGCCCGCGCCAATCGGCGCGGGCTTTTTGTTGTGCGCAACACTCCACAACTTTTCCGTAGGAATACTATCTTGACGAGCTTTTTTATGTCCAAACTGTGGAAGCTAACGTAAAGGGCTTGTTAACCCGAGCGAATCAAACTAGCCAAATCCGCTAGTTTCTGTTCGGGGAATCAGATGCTCATCACCAACGTGTCCACAGCGCTACCCTTGCTCGCGCCCGGCGAGCCCGCCTCCCCAGAGGCGGCCAGCCTCTCCACCATCGCCTGCACAGCGATCCTGTCCGCCGCCGGCGGCACGCTGCGCCGCTGTGGCACCGGATGGTTCGGTCCCGACAAGACCCGCCCGTTTCCCGCCACACTGATCCGCGGCCTGATCCGGCGCGGCTTGCTGTTCCGCTGCAGCGGCAATGCCGCGCGCCTGACGCCGCGCCAGGGCGAATGGTGCGCGCGCACGCTGGCGAGCGCGAGCGTGCACGCGGCGCTTGGCACGATCGCCATCGTGGATGAACCATGCCCGATCGCGCCGTGCAAATCCCGCGCAGGATGCGAGGTCAACGCATGATGATGCCGCACCAACACGCCGACGTGCAGAATTACCGCAAGGCCGCGATCGAGCAATACGAAGTCGAGCGCGAGATCTTCAACCGACGCAATTCGAAAAGCGCCATCGACCAGAAGATCGTTCCGCGCCTGATCGAGAAGGCCGCGCGACTTGCCATCGAGATCGCGCCGCTCAAGGCCAAGGCCGACGCCTATGAGGCCAGCTTTGCGGCGCATCAAATGGCGCATCGGAACCAAGTTGATTCCTCACCGGTTGCACCCACAACCCCGCGCCAGCTCAGCGATGCCGATCTCGACATCCCCCTATTTTTGCGGAGGGCCTGATGTTCATGTCGCAAACCCTGATCGTGCGCGACGCCGATTTCAACATCCTCGACA
Organism: Bradyrhizobium sp. UFLA05-108; assembly: GCF_059803455.1. Classification (NCBI taxonomy): domain Bacteria; kingdom Pseudomonadati; phylum Pseudomonadota; class Alphaproteobacteria; order Hyphomicrobiales; family Nitrobacteraceae; genus Bradyrhizobium; species Bradyrhizobium sp. UFLA05-108. The sequence continues at coordinate 50,861 of NZ_JBANAZ010000026.1, forward strand.
CGATCGAGATCGCGCCGGGCAGGCAGATCACGCGCGGCGACATCCGCACCATCATGCGCACCCACAAGGGCGCCGAGGTGATCGAGCGCGTGACGACGACGGAGCGGCGCCCGTCATGATCATGGAACAAGCCCGCGGTGCGATCCACGATCTGGCATCGCTGCCACCGCTACAAGTTGCGCGCGCGTCGCATCTGATTGCACGCATCAAGATCGAGACGCGGTGGATTCTGTTAACCACACCCGATCTTGCGCGCGCTACCAAATGTGCGACACGCGCCAGCTTTATTGCGCGCTGGAAAAAATTTCGGAACGCTTGCGCGCCGGCCGACGCGAATGTCGATCGACTTTTCTATGACATCGCCGCCGAAGAAGCCGCAGTGTTCGCGGCGCTGATCCTCGCACGGCGCAAGAACAGTGGTGGGCTATGAGTGAACTCATTGAACGGAACAATATCGTTTTCTTGCGCGACACGTCGATGTCGCGCGCCGATTTTGAAAACTTACCGGCTTGCGCGCCGGCCGACGGCACCGATCTGGTCGGCACCATCAAGGCAAACGGCGGCAAGCTGTGCCGCGTGCTGATCGAGCGCGAGGGCAAGTGCGTCTGGCACGCGGCTGCCTGGATCTCCATCAACGGGACGGAACGCGCCACCGCGGCCCGCGTGCGACTTGGCCGCTATCAACCGGAGGGGTAAATGCTCAAGCTGCTCAAATCGATCTATGCGCATGTCACGGGCGACCGTGCCGGCGAATGCTCGCTGATCCTCAACGCGCTCGGCCTCTTGCGCATTCAGCGCGACGTTGCGCTCAACACGTTCGGCGAGAGCGATCCGCACCTTTCCGAACTCGCCGACGAGGAACGCGCGCTGCGCGACCGTGCGCGCGAACTCGGGGCCGCCTGGGCGTGAGCATCCTCGCACTCATCGGCGCCGGCTATCTCGTCACGCAAGTCGGCGTCGTGGCGTTCTTTGCGCGACGATACTGTATCAACCAGCAAAGGGATCAATCACGTTGACACGCTCATCACTCAAGCAGTTACGCCAAACAATTCTCGACACAACAGTGCCGCCCTGCCCGTTCTGCGGATCGATCGCCGAGGTCGAATATTGGCACGGCGGCAAGTCGAATAAGCGCATGATCAGTTGCAGCGGAAACCTCGCCGCCTGCGAAGTTAATCCGGGGGTGACTGGCGCAAACCTGAAGGAAGCCCGCCAGCGCTGGTCAAAACGGGCCTGATCTTTCGGAAAAACGTTTCGCCGGCGGGTGCGCCCGCCGGCCATCTATCGGGGCAAGCGGGGCCGGGGATGACCCTCAAGTTGTACACATTGGACGAGGCGGCGGCGCATTTTCGCGTCTCAAAGCGGGTTTTTGCCGAATTTGTTGCAGTCAACCCCTTTTATCGGACGCTCGGGCGGGCGAAACTGTTTACCGATCAAGACCTTGCACAGCTTTATGAGGCCATGACGTGCCCCTCGAAATCTACCAACGCCCCGACTCCCCAAACTGGTACTTGCGCGGCACGCTCCGAGGCGTCCGAGTCCGCGAGAGTTGCGGCACTCATGAAAAAAGCATTGCCGAAGAAATCCGCGCGAAACGCGAATGGGAAATCCTGCAAAGTAGTGTCCATGGCGTCAAGGCGGGCGGCACCTTCCTCGGCGCCGTAGCGATCTATCTGGAGCACGGCGGCGAGGCGCGATTCCTGCAACCGCTGATCGACCATTTTGGATCGACGATCGCCGGCAAGATTGATCAGGAGGCGGCCGACGCAGCCGCGAAAGCGATCTATCCCGGCCTCGCGCCATCAACGCTCGATCGCCAGCTTTACACGCCGCTCGCCGCGGTCATCAACATGGCGGCGCAAAAGCGTCCTAGCTTGTTCGCGGCCGTCAAATTCAAGCGCCCTAAAAAGCCAAAAGGCCGCGTGCGCTGGATCACCCACGCCGAGGCCTTTTGTCTGATCGAGGCGTGCGCACCGCATCTAAAACCGCTCGTCGCCTTCCTGTTCTACACCGGCGCCCGCATGGGCGAGGCGTTGTGGCTCGACTGGCGCAACGTCGATTTGCAGCGCGCCCAGGTGCAATTCGTCAATGACGGCACCGTGCGCACCAAGAGCGAAAAGGATCGCGGCGTGCCGCTGCATCCCGATCTCGTCGCCATCCTCGCCAATCTTCCGCACCGCGAGGGCTGTGTCTTTCGCAAACAAGGCAAACGCATCAAACCGCGCGGCGCCAATGCGGGCGAGGTGATCGAATTGCTCGGCGAGCCCTATGCCCCGCTCGATCCCGACGATCCGCGCGACGTCTCGGCAGGCTCGCGGATCAAGAAGGGGTTTCAGGCCGCCGTCAAACGCGCCGGACTGACAAATTTTCATCCACACGATTGCCGCCACACCTGGGCGACGTGGCATTACCAAGAGAACCGCGATCTCAATTTGCTCAAGGAGCTTGGCGGCTGGGCCACGCTCGACATGGTGTTGCGTTACGCGCACGTCAACGTCGCGCACGCCGCGCCCTCGATCAACAAGATGCCCTCGATCGGCGTGCCGACAACGGCGCAAGGATCGCCGCCGGCAAGTGTCGAGGCGATCGCGCGCAAGGCGGCGACGTCATGAGCGTGCGCGAGTAAATTTTAATCGTCGCGGGGATTGGCCTTGCGGCGGGACTAGCAGGGGAGAACTGATGCATCGACTCGTGAACATTCCACACGCCAAGGCCAACGCCGCGATCGAGGCGCGCGTTGACGGCGCACACGTCAAGCTCGTGTGCGTTGACAAGGGCGAGCGCCGCAATGATCCGCACAATTGGAGCGGCATCGGCGACTTGTATATCGGCGACCATATGTTTGAGCAGCCCGACGCCTTGCGGGCGATGGTTGGTCACGCGCTCGTCTTGGCGATCGAGACGGCGCGCGAGGTCGGCTATCAGCAAGCGCAAGCGGACATCCGCGACGCCCTGGGAGTTGCCCGATGATCTCCGACACCCTGCACGACGCGGCACACCAAATTCGCCGGTATCTCATGGCGGCACCGGAGGCGTTTGCGGATGACACCGACATGCTCGCCGACATCTTCGCGCTATTGACCGAAATGGATCGCATCGGAACCAAGCTCGATCGGTCTCCGTCGGCGCCGGCCGAAAAGAGGATGATCCAAGGCACCGTAACGCCCGACACCTTGCTCGACGCCGACACCACCGCGCAAATGTTCGCCAAACTCACCGGGGCCGAGCCATGACGGAATTGACACCGGCCGAGCGTATCGTACTCGCCGAGGCCGCCGAGAAATTCCGGATCGAGATCGAGCTAGCCCAGGGCGCAGGCCTCGACGCGATCGCGGCGAGGCTCGGCGTTCCGCCGCGCGAGGTGATCATGCAGATGGAGGGCGCCCCGATGGAACCGGATGCCACCTATCGCCGGCGAGTCTTGCACAAGGCGGGCTTCCAGCCATGACGGCGCAACGCATGGCGTGCACGGCCTGCCGGCTGCTCTTTGCGGCGGCCGACGCGGCGACGGTACGCTCGCCGCAATTCCCTGTGAACATTGCGCGGTGCCCGCGCTGTGACTGCGGCGACCTGTTCATGTACCGCGTGCTCAGCGCCCAAAATCCGCCCAGCCCGATCGCCAAACACGGTAAAGCCTAAGTAAATCAACACGCTAGGAGGTGACGCCCAACACCTTCACACGGGAGAGGTCCAAGGTTCGATCCCTTGTGCGCCCACCAAAAACGCAACAAAATCAACAATTTGCCTTGCCGTCTCCCATCGTCTGTGCCCCGGAAATCTCAGGGTACAGCCGGGGCACAGACGTCCGCTGATGGCTCCGCTTTCTGCCATCGGCCCCGCGCGAACGAATGCGACCGGTGCAGTTGCTATTGGACCCGGTCGACTCGAAATCGCTTCCTCGCCAAAGGCTGCGGGCCGCGCCAGCGACCGAGGGCCTCGCCGATCGCCGAAAAGGCCCCCTCTTCGTCTCGGAGCCGGCGGACTAGAGCAGGACGTGCGCTGGGTACCGCCCTTTTGTACCAACGCCAAAGGTTGCTAGGCAGGCAACAAACCCGCCACACGACTTCAACACGTCTCCCGAGACGAGGAGGTGCCCGCCTCCCAGACCCCAAGCCAACCGGCGGTACCCCTACGCCGTTGAGGTCAGTCGCTTGGCCTGATCAGCCGCGGCGCGTCGCGCCGCGATTGCCATCCAGTCGCGCAGCAGTCCCCTGTCCTCCTTCGAAAATGAGGCTCGCCGCTTAAAGTCTTCAAGCGTCTCACCGGGATGGCATCGCTCGAAGTCTTCACGGATCAACGATTCGAGGTAGTTCCGTTCTTCCTCACTGGCTGGGAGCTGATTGTAGTGAGCGCTAGTCGGCATGGTGGCCGTCCTAATTTGCCTACAGCGTGTGGCATAAGCATCGTTAGATGGAGCTTTGCCATCACACCAGCTATCGTTTCTTTCGCTTGTCCTCGAACCACTCCACCTTCCGGACAGTGTAAGCCTTCGCGCCACCCGGGGCTTCGACGAGTACCGTCGTGCCTTTGGTCTTGCCGATCAGAGCCCTAGCGATCGGTGAAGTCACTGAAATCCGGCCCTCCTTCGCTTCGGCCTCGGGCTCACCGACGATCTGCCAGATCCGCTTCTCACCGGTGTCGTCATCAATCAGCGTCACTGTGGCGCCAAACTTTATCGTATCGCCGGAAAGCTTCGATACGTCGACGATTTCGGCGCGCGCGAGCTTGTCTTCCAAGTCGGCGATTCGAGCCTCATTAAGTTTTTGCTCCGCGAGCGCAGCCTGGTATTCCGAGTTTTCAATCAGGTTGGCCTCGTCGGAAATCGACTGCTGGATTCTCTGAACAAGGCAAGGTCTCGCGACTCGAATGCGGTGCCTCAACTCCTCTTCGAGGGCAACATGACCTGCAGCGGTTACAGGAAATCTTGTCATTGGATTTTTGCACCGACTAGTTCGGGAGACACCTGAATGCGGGATCGACCAACGTTCTCCCAAATGCGCTAACCATTGCCGCCGCTTCATGGTCTCCGCGATCTTCGAGGACGCGACTGAGCATTTGTACTCTTTCTCGAAAGGCGGCCAACAGAGATGGATCGCGTTCGCACAAGACACCGGCCACACAAAGAGCAAGCGCTTCCGTGCCCATCTTGACCTGAGCTAACGAGCCTGCAGTCATACCTAATTCCTCCTGGCGCGGTGGTTTATAGTTTCCCCGAACTGCTTCAGAGCTTCAACGTTAAAGGGAACGTAGAGGCTAACAGCAATTCAAAAGTTCGCCGCTGTTCAAGCAGCCGTTTGTCAATGATTGCTCGCTCAGCATCGGACAGATCGGCCTGAAGCAGCCTGCGACCACGCCAAATGTCGTTTCGCACTGATCTGATCTCGCTGGGGCTTTCATCGATCGCAGACATCTCCGATCAACTCGGTTCGAGTTGGCCCTTGACGACTAATTAAGCCTGCAAATCTTCGGCTAGCCGTCGCTGTATGAAGTTGCGTTCAATATCGGTCAGCTGTGTGTTGAGAAGCTTGCGATATCGCCTCACATTCGCCTCGCGCGTCCACCGCGGATGACCGTGCGGGCGTGAAGGTTGAGTCGATCGATACGGTATCGTGGCGGCCCGCCCTCCGATGGAAGGCTGCGGCTTGTCGAAACAGCCGCAATCGAGGCTATTCAAACGAGACACCCGCATGGCCATCCCACCACGAGGCGGCGGATCATTCTCGTCGTCCAATTGCTTGAGTGCCGCGAGGATGTCGTCCAAACGCAGTCTGTGTGGGATAGCGGGGATTTCACGAAGCGCTGGGTGGGATTCGACGACGTACATATCCGACGCCCAGGACGAGAGGATCACTCGCTTCTCGTCTGTCGAAAGTTCGGTATCGTTCAATACGCTGTCCGGGGAATCGTAGTGGAATACGGATGGAAGGAATCAGCACACTTGGCAATACGATCAGCCTCGCTCATTTCTTGTCTCCATTTGCTCCTTTCGTCGAGAGACGAGTTGCTATGGGTTTGGGGCGGCGGCGAGACGCCGCCGCCTTCGGCGTCAGTTAGTGTTGATAGCTATGCGTTTGACGTTGCGATTTGACTGCTCTGACTTCGGGATCGTCACAGTCAGGACGCCATTCTTGAAATCTGCTTGGGCCTTGTCTTCTTCAACGTCCTCCAGCGGTATCTGACGTTGGAACGATCCGTAATACCGCTCGCTGACGAATTTCGATTCGTCGCTTCGCTCGACCTTCTTCTCGCCGCGGATAGAAAGAACGCCGTTGGCGATTTCAACCTGAACGTCCTTTTCGCTGAGACCCGGCAGTTCAGCGGAAACAGTCATAACCTTATCGGTTTCGCTGAGTTCGAGCCGGGGCCAGCCGAACTGGCCTTCCGTCAGCGGATTGGCCGATCGTCCGAACGAACCGACTCCGCGAAAGACGTCGTCGAACAGCCGGTTCATCTCGCGATGAAGCGTGAAGAACGGATCGAAAGCCTCCTGTCCGGTCGAGAGCTGCTGGCCTTTCGTCCGTGGAATAAGGTCACGAACACCCATGGTATCCTCCTTGACATGAAGCCTATTGATGCGTGGGCGGATGCTGCCCGCGCGTGACACGATCAGGCAAGACGCGGCTCAGGCCGCCTTCTGCATGATTTGCCTGGCTGAAGCGCCACCGTCGATTGCAATGCGCCGGGGCTTCAGGGCTTCGGGGATTTCGCGGACGAGCTCGACCCGCAGCAGACCGTTGTCGAACGTCGCGGTCTTCACCTGCACGTAATCGGCAAGGTTGAACTGCCGCTTGAACGGTCGGGCCGAGATGAGGTACTCGTGCTGGTCCTTATCGCTCTTGCCACCTTCCACCGTGAGCACGTTCTGCTCAGCGGTCACGGCGATCTCATCCGGGCTGAAACCAGCCAGCGCCAAGGATATCTGGTAGCGATCTTCGCCCAGCCGCTCGATGTTGTAGGGCGGGTAGTTATCCTCCATTCTGTGCTGGGTTTCGTCGAGGAGATCGAAAAGGCGATCGAAGCCAATGGTCGAACGCCACAGGGGAGCAAAATCGTAAGTCCTCATAGCCAAGTCCTCCTAAGAGCAAGATGGATACGAAGGCGCGCAAGACATCAGTTCAGGACCCTGTCTGGCGCCCTGTTCAGTCCGCCGGTCCCAAAAGCTGGCGCCCGGCACCGCCCGCAAGCGGCAAAAAACGAATTAGAAAAACCGGGGTCCATTTCAAGAGCTCCGCAAAATTTTTTTGCGGAATCTGCACGGTTAATTTTAGTTTCGGCTCAAAGCAAGGCCCCGGCGGCCGTGCTTTGGCCTCGCTGACGACGCGCGTTAGCTGCGGTGGTCTCCTGTCATTCGACCTGCAAATTGCCCCCTAAGCCGGGGGATCGGCATCCACTACCTTAGGTTGAGCGATACTTTTTGACACGCGGGACGGCGCCTCCGAAGTTGAACGCCAGCTTCGGTGAATTCGATTCCGGCGTTGCTGAGCTCATTCATCACGACGAACAACGTTTGCCGCCTTCAAGATCGGCTAGCGTGTTGCGGTGCATTTTGCAGCCTTGCGCTAGATAAGCTTGTGACCACCCAAGCAATGCACGGGCCGCTTTTCGGCTTGACTATCGTCGAACAATCCCGTTCTAGCTCACTCGCGGCGATCCTTCTCGACTTTGTTCGCAGTCGCGAGTTTGTCACGGACATAGTCCGTCAAGCCACCGACCTCTTTCTCCATAGCTTTTTGGGAAATGCCTTGCTCCTTCGCCCCTTCGATAAGACGACCGACTAATTCGCTCACGTCCTGCGAAGAGCCGGGAGTCCCGTACTGCTCAGCGGCGTGAATGCTGTTCTCGACCCAAAAATCAATGTACTCGCGCGCCTTCGTTTGCATTTACCGTCCCCTGCTGAAGCAGAGTTAGCCGCACAACAGCGGCCCGGCAAATGGATTCCTAGTTCCTTAGCGAGGAGCGCGTCATTGCGCGCCACGATTTTAGGATCGGTCCCAGAAATCAGTGTGAAGCAATTCACGTCGGCTCAAAAAAGCCGCCCCGATCCCGGCCGTGACCGCAATTATTGGTTTCGATCAGAGCGCGAGAAGACGCTTCTTGCTCAATGTCTGCTCGAAATCACATAGGTAAGGACGTAGGTGTAGCGGCGATGATCGCACCAACCCTGTATGCCTTCGCCTGCCTCTTCCGCCGATCGGCCTTATTCCCGTGATTCAACGCGCGCTTGAATGCGATGCGGGCAAAACATTGTCGGGCCGCCCTTCTCAGCAACAAGCATCAGCGCTTCAATCGCTACCAACCATTCCGGCGCGTCGTGTTCGCGCTTAGGTAACTGCGTGCCGTTGGGCAATGCTATCGGATCGTCAAACGGACGCTTCCAGCCGCTCACGGCTCGTCGTTCTTATCTCGCGCCTAGCTTCGGTTCTAGTTCGCAGATTTGCTCTACCATCCGCTCCACGATCTGTTCGCAATCGGACGGCGCCAGCGAATGTACGCCGCGTGCCAGTAGCTCAGCTTCGATAATCCTTGCCATAACGGCTTTGATATTCATTCGAAAAAGCTCATGAAAAATGACGTTTGAGCATACAACGACCGGTACTCCGTAGAACTACTGAGCCGGAGGCATGGAGGCTATTCGCTTACAAGGAACGCACCGATAGACCACAACAGCCTCACGATTACCGACCGGCGGCAGTTTGCCAACGCGAGTCATCTCGCGCTCGCACTTCTCGCAGATTGGTCGTTGCTCGCCGCTTCGCATAGCTGAGCGCTACCCGATCTGCCGAGCCCAAGCACTTGGGATATTTACGGGGCTGACTAACAAACGTAGTCGGGCCAATCGAGCGGTTCGACCGATCCTAGTCGAACGCTACCCCCATGCGATTTTCTTTCGGCCAGACACGTGGCAGGACAACTCCAAGCCGTCCTCCGGCATGACCAAAATGAACTTGTCTGGGACGTGAACGACGCCGACGTGCAGTTGGGCGAGAAAATCGCATGCAAGAAGCAATTCCGCGCGCTCGTGAGTGATGAGCTAAGCGTTACGCCACTCGATGCCGACGTGGTTACCTCATCGCTTGATAACAACGCGCCCGATGAGGCTGAGCAGGAATTGCCAAAGAATGTGAAGCCCGTTGCTGCGAAGGTCCAACTGCTCGCGAGACAGGACGGGACAATGAAGGGTGGATGGGAAGACAAGTTGAAGAATGATGAACAGCTTCGAATTGCGTCGATTCACGATCGTGACGCGACCGGAAGGACAAGGATTCGTTGTTCGGCGGTTCGCGAGAGCAGGAGCTGTTCACATCGCAGGATCGTCTACCTGCGCGATATCGAAAGGCTCGTACTCAGTGGTATGTTATCGGCGGGGAGGTCTTTCCGCAGGCCCACCATAATAGTGGGTCATGCGTGGGGTAGCGGGGGGCGATTCACGCGTTTCCCCTCCCCTTCAAAAACTCTTCATCGTCATCCGGAGGGAAAACGAAAAGCCGCCTGAGGGCGCAACCCCATCTTCGGTCACGAAGAAAACCCCTACTCCTTATTGTCCGTTTACCAAGCAACGCCTCTTGAGGCTTGCCGATCAATATGAAGTCAAGGCAGGGAGCCCATCACGCGCTTCAGGCTCGATAGCGCGACCCATTCCGTTTCCGCCGACGTAGCCACGTCGTAAGGCCTGACCGGCTATTCACGACTGACGGGCGACGCTCAAGACGCGCATCGAACCCGACACAATCTCACTCATGGGAAAGTTACACCCTGATAGTCTCAGCTGAAGAAAACGGCAGTTGAAGCGACGAATGTGGCCAGAGCGGGAGAGCGCCTTTTGTTGATGAGCGCAAGAGGCCTGCCGGGAACGCAGCACGTTCGTCCGCGACCGGATAAGCACATTCCCCGCGCAGGCTGATATCAATCACCTTGCCATCGAAACCGTCTTGCCTGGTGGCTCGCATCGTTGAGTTCGGCGAGTGGTCCGATCACGCGAGCGCCGAGCGACCGAAACGCTTTGGCGAGGTCATTGCCCAGAAATTACTCGTCCTCGATGATCAGAACGCGGCAATCATTCAGGTTGGCTCGCTTTGATGGGTCTTCTGTTCCACCTCTCAATGCGGGTATTCACCTATTTTCCCATGCCAAGCGCGACTGTCCGGTCGAACCGTTGAACTGGTCGATCCCATCGCTGTGACGGTGCGCGAATTTTGCCATGTCGCGGCGTGTGAAGGTCGATTGTTGCTGGGTGATCGCGTCCAGCCCAAGGGAGGGATCGGCGATGATCCGCTCCCCATTGCCGCGCGCGATCTCGCGGTGCATCTCGGCGGGGTCGGCCTCGGTCCCTTCGCCCGACGCTCGCATTGACCATCGCAGTTTGGAAGCCCAAGGCATCGCGCTGGAGCCGCAAAGCCAGATCGGCGCGTCCGCCAAACGTATCGAGGATCGGGACTTCGAGGACTGGAACCGCACTGAGGTGGTGGAGCGCTGGCGCGATGGCGATCTATCATCTTCACGTCAAGGTCATTGGCCGCAAGTCTGGCTCCAGCGCGGTGGCTCAGCCCCGAATCTTCCGGCCAAAGCCGTTCTCGTCCACCGCGCGCATTGTCAGCATGACATGGGCATGGGGTTTGGGCATGCCGTCCTCGGCCATGTCCCAATGCACGTTGAGATCGGCAACCATGCCCCGATCGACGAATTCGCCACGAACGAAGTTGCGGGCTAGTTCGATGCCCTGCGCCTCACTCATCTCGCGCGGGATGGCGAATTCGACCTCACGGGCAAGCTGAGCATCTTTCCGGACTTCGAACGCGCGCGCTGATCGTGCTAGCCGAGACGAAGGAGGCCGGAAAGAGGGAGGCATGGGCCAGGCGCGGGGCCGCGTTCTTTCAAAGCCGGACGCAGCGAAATGCACCGACAACTGACCGCAACACGGACGGCGCTCAGTCGCAACCGAGCGGCACGCAACCGGCATCAAGCCGAAAGGGCGCGACATGACATGCGCGCGTGGCAGGTGGAGCGCCGCAAGCGCACGCGGCACCTCATAGAACTGAGTGGCCTCATCGTTAAAGCCGGTATAGTCGATCTAACCGACGACGGCGCCACCATTCTCGGCGCGTTGCTCTGGATGGCCGACAAGCTCAAGAGCGATCAAGGCGAACGGGCACGAGCGCTGTGGGCCGCAAAGGGGAAGTAGGCGTTCGAGGCGGACCCGACGACGCACGTACGCACAAATCGTTGATGCGCGTCAATGGCACGTTAGCCTGCAGCGCGACGACGGCGGGATCGAGTGGACTTTTGGAAGAAATTGGGGGCTCAGTTGTAGTGCAGTCACGGCGAAGGCACGCCTGCTCCAAGCAATTGGACCAGACCGCCACCGCCCTTTCAAGGCGGGCGGGGCCGCGCCCAATGTCGGATAGCGTTTGCTATGCGGCGATACGGTCATGGAACGTGCCCAAAATCGTTATCGTGCGGCTGCTTGGCCGACAGAGCTTTAGGATTCCCAATCGAGCCGCTCGGCGTTCTCATCGTGGCCGCGCGCCTCCTCCTCGTAACTGTCGGCAAGACTGTCGAGAGCCTTGGCTGTGCGAGGGTGTTCGTAAGCGAGGGCGGTGGCGAACCCACGGTATTTTGCAGCCTCGTTGCGCTCCAGCTTGCCGCCGTCCCGTGGCAGCCGCGAAGTGACACCGCGCCGATTTCGCTTTCCGATCCAAAAGCCGTCGAGCATCGGCTTGCTGTCGAAGTTGTCGATGACCTCCCGCACCGCCTCGGCGGGCCAAATGCCGTCAGTGCCATTCGGCGATGCAGAAAGCATGGCTCCGATGCGGCTGTCGGCGATGTCAACTCGTCCCGCGGCTTTGGCAAGTGAACGCGCCTCGTTGATCCAAGCTTTCAGCGCGTCGGAGTCAATTGTGCCATCTTCGCGAGTTCCTGGAAGCCGGTTCCAAAGGTCGAGTAGCCGATAAGCCTGATGGGCGATGGCCTTCGCTCGTTCCGGATCGGCCTGTTCGGGCTCCACCACACCGCTATCCTCGCTCGGCTTGAAGACCGCGCGGAGCATTTCGACAAAGAGGGAGGGTTGTTCGGAGAGTGCCATTAGCAAAGCCTTTGGCCGCCTTCGAGAATGCTGAAGCAACGGCAAATAGGCCCATTCCAGTCGAGCGAGGACGTCCGTCGTCACTTCCGATTCCAGCCGATCGAGGGTTTCGATGACATGGTGCTGGAACATCGTCACTTCGTTGCCGTCGCTGTCCCCCTCAAAAGGCTGTTTCACCGCCTCCGTCAGCATCGTCATCACGAGATCGGTTGGCAGTCGACGTTGCTGGTCACGGCCCGCAAGGTGCACGGCGTGCCGCGCACGACCGACCGCGATCAACTTGCGCACCGCAAAGGCAGCGGCATCATCGTCCTCTTCTATCCAGAGGATTGGCGCACGTTGCCAATACACCCGCTCGATCGCCTCGCCGGCCTGCGCTACTTGATCCCAGGTCCAACGCTGCTGGGGCAGCGCGCGCAGGATAGCAAGCAGCGCTGTATCCCCCCACTTCTTCTTGCGCGCTTTGGCGATAAGCGCCGCGGCCCACGGCTCCTTTCGATCTCGGAACGCAGAGATGATCAGGCCGTGAGCAACGTCGCGCTCGCGCGGATCGTCGCTGCGCAAGCATGCTTCCAGGAGTTTATCGATGTCCGGCTCATCAAGACCGACTTCGAAAAGCGCCTTGCCGATGTAGCCGGCAGTCGGAACTAGACGAGCTAGCCGTCGAACTCCGTCGACGCCCTGTGTGGAGAAGATGTTCCTTGCTGCCTGCCGTCGCGCTTCGTCGACCTGGCGCTCGTTGGCCTGCCAGCCCTGATGCGACGGGTTGGGCAGGCTCACTGATGGTTCGAACAGCCACGCCACTCGCTCAAGCGGATCGGAGGGAGCCAACCGGTCATGGATGGTCGCGAGACGATCAAGCTCCGCTGCGGGAAGCGACCAATCGGCATCGGCAAACTGCCGATGATGGTGAAGCAACTTGCGCAGGCCTGTCCATAGCTCTGACCGCTCCGATTGGGGCTTAATCCGCGGCTCAGCCTTGTCGAGGAGGCCGATGGCTGCATCGCGATCCGGCGCTATGTCCGCGAACCGGTCAAGCAGATGCAGCCAGCGCGGAACGTGCAGACCAACGTCGGCCAGGATGCGCTCGCTGATGGCGGTGGCGCCGCGCGCGATGAGCGGCCAGGTCACCGCCTCTATCTTGTCGACCGTAAAGTCCCGCCAACGTGGGTCCGGCGAAGGACTGGATGTATCGTGTCCCTGGGGCAGCACGTTCAGCATCAGCTTCCAGGCCGCATCGCTCTCGCGTTTGCGGGTCAGGTCCAGAGCGCGTAGGCGCTGATCGAGGGTCGCATAGGTTTGCGGCGACCAGAGCAAGTGTATTTGGCGAAGGCTGTTAGCTGGACGATTCATATAGCGACCGGGCGGGTTATCGATGGCATCCAGCTTCGCCAGCACCAGCGTCACTTGTGGCAGAAGCTCCGGCGACCAAGCCAGCGATTCGAGAGCCCAAAGCAGGTCAGATAGGTGCTCCGTTCCGGCCAGGCCTCCCTCGTCTGTGCCAAACAATGCGCGAATCGGCGGATCATTCTGATTAAGGCTGTCTTCGATGGCCGTGAGGAAGGCACTCGGCGAAGCCTCCGCGAGCAGTCGGAAGTCTCGCGAGAGCGACCACCATCGTCGTTTATCGGCATCCTTGAGCAGTTTACCGACGATAGCGTCCGCGCGCCGATGAGCGTTCGGCATCGTTCGAATTTTGTCGCCCCACAGGGCGAGCAGAATCAGCACTTCGCCGACACCATGGCGTAGCAGACCGGAATAGTCTGGGCGAACCCCACGGACTGAAGCCATCCAGCGATCATCCGGGTCCATGTCATAACGAGGGTCGACCGAGCCCAGGATTTCATGCGCGGACGCCTCAAAACGGCCGACGTCGGCTGCGGTTAGATATTGTGCGAGCAGTAGCCACGCGTCGGGTGGTGAGGCGACCCGCCAAGTCGAGCCGACCTTGCGCAGCGGACTGTCAAAGTCGCCCACATATCGGGCGAGTTCGCCGGCGACGTCGTCATAGGGTTCAGCCGCCAATTGGGAAAGCTTGACCTTGTCCGCCTCGGACTCGTCATCCCATCCCCCAGCGAGCAGCGCCGCTAGCAGGGCGCGCGGCGGCGCCTCTTGCGCCCAGTCCGGAAGCCGACCCGGCGCTGTCGGAATCAGCCGTCGAAGAACGGCAAGATTCCTCGCGCTATCGCGCGCAAGCGCGTGCGCCCGCGCCTCGGCGACACCGGCGTCGATCATCGCGCTGGCGATGCCTTCACGGGAGGGTCGCGCCAGCTTCCGGACCTCGCCAGGTGACACGGGGCGATCATCGTACGTCTGCAACACAAAATGTCCGCGGTCCGCCAGACTGCGCGCAAGCCCGGGGTTCGGTTCAGTGAGCACGAGGATCAGCGGCGCCGGCGCATTCGCAAGTGCGCGAGCGGCCGCGGCGTCAGTTACGACGAGGCACCGCGCTCGGTAGTGGGCGGCCGCCTCGTCCGGCAGCGTATTCAATGTGCCGTAGAAGAAGGCGGCGGCTTCCTCGGTCGTGGTCGCCTGGATGGAGAGAACCGATGGCTCACCGCGGAGCCAGCGCAAAACGTCGGCAGCGTCCTCGTCCCGATCGCTCAGAACCAGATCCTCGGTCAGTGGCCACTGGGTGGCGAGCGACCACTCTTCCCAGACCTCTTCGAGCTGACGCGTGCCGGGTGGCCGTTTATTGAGGCGGGTGGCCAGCCACAATCCGACGGCGGGCGTCTGTTCGATCCAGTGGACGAGGTCGTCGGCGTCATAGACCTGGACGGCGCGCCAAGGACCCTCGATCTCTCGGGCCTCGGCCCATTCACTCTTCTTCGGCCAATGACGGGGGGTAACAAAGATGTAGGTGGAGGTCGCAGGCTTCAGCGGCGAGGGTTTGGCTGTCCTTTTCTTGTAGTCTTCAGTCGCCTTTTGCGCGATCCCTCCGCGCTGACTGCCAATTTCCCAGCCGGCCTCGCCTTGCGGGACGTAAGCGCCTCCTTCGGCGGCGACGGTACGACCGTCCCAGCCCGAATATCGGATGCCTTCGTCCGATGGGAAGCGGAGCTCGACCGAGGGCCCGGAGGTGGCACGGATGAGATGTGCCAGCAGAGTGGGGAGGCTCGCCGCGCCATCCAGGCGGTCTGCCCAGACAGCTAGATCTTCGGCATCCACCCAGCGGATCGGTGCGCCTGGACGCTCGGACTTGGCGATTTGGGGGGGCGGAGGGCCGATCACTGCGCCGGTCGGCAAGAAATTGATGCCAGCGGCTTCCAGCGCGTCGCGGATAGCTTGGGCATTATTTGCCACTGGCGTGCGTCGACCTCGTTCAAAGTCGGCTATTGTCGATGTCGCCACGCCCGCGTTCTTGGCGAGGTCCTGCTGGGACCAAGCCAAGAGCGCGCGCGCGGCGCGTACGTGCTTTGGGGTCAGTTCGATATTGAGACTGGACGGCGGCATGTCATAGGAAATATATGACGTCAGTTGCGATTTCCAAAATATTCTTTATCGTCGGCAATATTTAATATTTGCCGACAAAAGATAACAAGATGACGAGACGTCATATAAATCATCGCGAGCGTGCCCTCAGCCTGGTCCAGGATCGAGGCATCGCCCGCGCGCGCGACTTCAAGGCAGCTGGCATTCCGCTGATCTACCTGAAGCGCCTGACGGACAGCGGGGAACTCGTTCGGCTCGGAAGGGGACTCTACCAGGATCCGGAACGAGCAGGAGAAGACATCGCCCATAATCTTGCCGAAGCTGCGCGGGCGGTTCCCAATGGCGTCGTCAGCCTTGCAAGCGCGTTGCGCCACCATGGGCTGACGACCCAACTCCCTCACGCCGTCTGGCTGACCATACCGCACAAAGCCAGGACCCCGAAGGCCGATGGCCTGCCGCTCGAGATCGTTCGGGCGACCGGTGAGGTGCTCACGGCCGGTGTCGAGCATGTGCAGGTTGAAGGTGTCGACGTTCCGATCTACGGCGTGGCGAAGACCATCGCCGATTGCTTCAAGCATCGACGCCATATCGGTGAGGATGTCGCCATCGAGGCGCTGCGCGATGCGCTCCGCATGCGGAAGACGACGGTGGCCGAGATTCTGCGATACGCCGAGATCGATCGCGTGGCCGAGCGTATCCGTCCCTATCTCAAAGCGCTGCAATGACACCCAAACCTCTCAAAAACACCAGCGCCTCGATCCGCCAGCGCCTCCTCAATCATGCTAAAGCGCAAGGCGACGACTATCAGCGAATCCTCACGCGCTACGCGATCGAGCGGTTACTTTTCCGATTGAGCCAGACCGAAGCGCGAGAGGGATATATCCTCAAGGGCGCTATGCTCTTCGTGACCTGGCCGGAACAAGTCTTCCGGCCCACCGGTGATCTCGACCTTCTCGGACATGGAGATCCCGACCCTGGCGCCATCACCGAACTGTTCACCCGCATCTGCCAGGTCGAGATGCCGGCCGACGGCATCATCTTTGACCCGTCCACCTTGCGGGTGGAGGAAGTCCGCGAGGAGGAAAAATACCAAGGCGTTCGATTGACCCTGAGTGGCCGCTTGGGTACGGCGGTTATTCCTGTCCAGGTGGATATCGGCTTTGGCGACCGCGTCTATCCCGCGCCCAGCCGCAAGAATTTCCCCAGCCTGCTGTCCGATCTGCCTGCGGCCGACGTTCTAATGTACCCGCCCGAGACCGTCGTGGCAGAGAAATTCGAAGCGATGCTTCGCTTCGGCGAAACGAATGGCCGGATCAAAGATTTCCACGACATCTGGGTCACGGCGCGCACCTTCCCTTTTGACCTCTCTACTTTGGTCGAGGCCATCGCCGGCACCCTCCAAAGGCGGGAGACCACTGCGCCGACGGAGACGCCGGTGGCGCTGACGCCGCAGTTTGCTGAGATGGCGGACAAACAAGCGCTCTGGACAGGGTTTTTGCGCCGCAACCCGCCGACACTGCCGCCGCCGCCATTCGATGAGCTATTGACGGAGTTGCGTCGATTCTTCGAGCCGATACTCACCGCTCTCGGTTTGCCTGAGAGCGCGAGCGGTCGCTGGAACCCCGACCGCAGCGCCTGGGAGTAAATGCAAACGGAGGCGAGCCTAGACCGACGTCATGGCATTGTTCGCTCGCAGATCCTTGCAACGTCCACCAGACGAACTCAAGAATGTGCTGTCGGCACTATGGCGACTCTTGAGCGACAGGAGGCCGATCGTGTGGCCAACAGATGGCAAGAAAGCGCGGCCCGACGCACTTGCGGCGAGTACGTAGATGGCTGCCGCGCTGGCATCGCCAGTCTCGTCAGCCGGCGCTTCGCCGTGATCGACAACGGGGATTGGCTTTCAGCTTGTGCCCTGGCAACCCCTCCTCGAGAAGCGCATTGGCCAGCACATCAGCGGCCTTCAGCGCGACGACGGTGGCATCGAGTGGACATTTGGAAGAAACCGGGGCTCAGCCTGTAGCGCAGCCTCTGAGCGACCTGCTTTCAGCCAGCGCCGGATCAAACTGATCAGGCGTGGAAGTGTCCGGTAACGGCCACTGCGAAGCGTAGACAGGGAGGTTGTAGGCCGGAATAAAGTGAACGGCGCCTGCAGCCATCAATTGGGCCGGACCGCCGCCGGCCTGAGTTCGTCGTGCAATTGACGGGATCGAAGCAGAGCGCTTCGCTTCTAAGACAGCGCGTTGCCGGCGCCGATGGGGCGCGGTCGACGATCGGGTGAGGACCGCGATGCGGTTGCCAAACGGTTCAGTGAACGTGCAATCAAGTCGGTGCCGTATGCGGTTGCGCCGATCCGGCCGCCCTAGGGGGGCCGAGATTTGGCGCTGCTTATGGACTATGATGAGAGCAACTGGGTGAGTCGGCGCAATCCGATCAGATCTTGCGTCCGGCGACAATCCGATAGGTACACTCATATGCGCTTTAAGCTGAAACATCTCGGCAGCGCGCTGCCGATAGTTGGGTTCGTCTTATCCTTTTTCTTTGACTTCACTCCGCCCAAAGATTGGGGAGCGGCATTGAAGTTGATCGCACCTGTCGAGTCTTGGTGGACAACTCATGCAGCACATCCACTGCTAGCCGCATTTTTTGCAGGACTTTCGGTCGCCACGTTCTTGCTTCCCCAAATTTGGCGAGCCGTCAGGGATCATGAATTTCCCGTTGATCCAAGCCCTGATTGGGATTTGCGCGAGGCATTCCGCTACATCCATGTTCGATCCAAGTGGTCGATCGGTCGCCTCTACTATAGTGACAGTCGCGCCGACCATCTCTTAGAGGATGACATTGACGAATCTCTGCGAGACGCTGCGATCCAAGGGCGCATCTCGATTTGGGGGCGGCCAGCGCAAATAGGAACCGCTGCACTTTTCAGTCGTGGAATTGAAGTCAAGGTTCCGGTCGATGATTTGCAAGATATGTCGATTGACCTGACAACTATCGATAGCACCGCGCCAAATGGCGCTGTATTCCGCCTGCACTCGGAAGATCAATACCGCTTTTTACGAGTTGACCGACGTCAGATACTTCGTGAGTGGCCATCAGCATCGTTCGTCCAGCTACTTTTTGACAAGACGTGGAGGGGGCGGCGACTGCAAACTGTACCCAATATTGCGGAAGCTCACGCGCGATGAGACGACGAAGCGACATGCGGCTGCACTGTTGGCGGCCAGAGCGGTAGTTGTATCCCGCTGCCGCGAATGTGCAGAAAGCAGAGCAGACAATGCCACTACCAGCTATCCCACCCGATCCAGAGCCGACAGACGCGCAATGTCGCGAGTATTTTGATCGCTACCCAGCTACATGGCCCGAAAGCCAGCGTCGCTCGTTTGCTAGCTTCTTTTGGAGATGTGATGCGAAGAGGTGCGACCCTGACCTGTTCCTAGTCGCCTTCGCTGGCTGGCTGCCAGACGGGTACTACGAAGCTTATCACAAGACATCGACATGGCGCGCAATTAGGAAGCGCGTCTTGGCTGCGGCGGACTACGAATGCGCGTGTTGTCCTTCGCGGGCAACAGAAGTTCACCACAGGGATTATCGGCCGAGGGTCTTATCCGGTGACGACATTTCACCTTTAGTGGCCATTTGCAGGAAATGCCACGACAGAATTGAAGAAGCAAAGAAGGTGAGTTGGAATAAAGGTGAAGCGCTTCTGGCATGTATGGTCGCTGAAAAAGAAGTGCAAATGTCAGACGGGCAGTAGCATGGAAGCAGTCGACGGTTGGCCCGCCTATCCAATCGGTCCGCGCAAGAGCATATTTGCAATGGGCGTCGTGAGCATCAAATTCGCTGAACTTGAGTCGGTGATAATCTTCATGCTGGCTACAGTGACGGGAAGCGGTGTGGATGCAGCAACAAAGATAGCCTCGAAGATTGGCACTGCAAGTTGCCAATATTTCGCGCGGCAAATGCTACCGCGACATGAGTGGACCGAGCAAGCCAACGAACTCGTAGAACACTTTTTCAAAGGTTCGGCCGTTCTGACGGACAATCGAAATCACTTAATGCATTCCAATCTAGCTTGGACTGGAAGCGAACACACAGTGCTGTTCAAGACGTCCAAGCGGGGCAATACCGTGATGGCTGTTCCGAGGCTCAGCGAGCTACGACAAGTAGCTGACGATATGGAAGCATTCATTTCATTCGGTCGCCAGCTTGCGAATGCAATCAACAACGAATCTTCCGCAATTCCAATTTTTCCTGAATCCGCTTTTCCTTGGCCCAACACACCTGCGATGCCCGGCGCCCTCGTCTTCACACCCGACCCGCACATACTTTCCAAAGACGGGTCGTGAGGACGAACAGCCAGCATGCTGTATGATGTGCGGTTTGGATTGTGGAATGCCCGTCGTCACCAAAAAAAGAACTCCCGTGCCCGTAGGTTGCTATGCCCGAGTCCATGATAATTCCGTCGGAATGGCTGGAAGAAGCCGGCGTGCAGGATTTTGGGCCGGCGCGAAACGCCTATCGTTGTGATGATCCGCATCAGTGCATCGCACTGGTTGATATTGAAGTACCGTTGCGCAGATCAGGGTATCCGCTCGACGCCAACGGTTTTCGGCATGATCGAATGATACGCATTCTGATCGGCATTCGGGACGACGTTTCGCTTCCCGCAATCTTCGTCGAGCTAGCTGACTCCGGCCAACGGCGCTATCGGGTCCGTGCAGGCGTGCACCGCTACCATGCGTCGCTTGCGCTCGCCTTCTCGCACGTACCGGCGGAAGTCATTGAACGGCTCGATTGAGTCTCGGATAGCCCGCACTCTTTTTGTATTCCATCGCCTTCGCCAGGGCTATTGGAGCCATGCCGACACGACTTCGCCTGAAGCGAATAGGGTGCTTCACCAGATGAACGACAGAACCGAGGGGGATCCAACGCCTGAATGCAAATCTGATGACCAGGAGCTAAGTACGTCAAAGGCGTCGGCTGAATATCTCCTAATCTTAGTGGCAAGGCCGCACCGAACAGCTTCAATGACACGCCTTGGCCAACTTCCACAAAAATAACCTCCCAGGAGTGGGGTCCGAACCGGTATTGTTTACTTTGCCGCGCGAGTGGCGTCGGTCCAAATCTTTCAGGATGAAAGCCTTTATTCACCTGCGCGCCATGAGTAAAGAGATTGCGCACCTCAAACAACCACCTCTTCTTTTTATCGTCATCGCCATTCTGTTGGGTGATCGTAGGAGGATTGCTGAGTATCAGGTATTCGATGCCAGCGAGCAGCCGCTGCAACGCGTCAGGTAGTAGCACCTCGTCCGTGAAGCGATAGAAGGAGTTTCGGACGCCGTATTGCTTTGACCAGGCCTCGTACAGCTGCTTGCTTTGCGCAATGAGAGACGTGCCTGTAACGGCGACTTTTGTTGGCTCGTTTCCGTCTAACCAACTTCTAAAATCTCGCCATTCGGCCGGTTGGCCTAGGCTAAAGGCAACACCGAATGCTTCGTCTACATCACGCTGCCCGGTCAAACCGGCGATAACCGCCGGCCGCTTCCAGCTCGCCAAGGATCGCCGTGGCAATGCATTGGGCCGCTTCGTCTACGGCAAGTCGTATCTCTCACGAGGAGATGCGGTCGCAATTGATCCCGTCGAGCTTAAGCTATCGGGCGAGACTTACGAAACAGGCCGATTGAATGGCATCTTTGGCGCGTTGCGCGATGCAGACCCGTGACTACTGGGGTCGTTGTATCATCGAGAAGCATGCCGGAGTTCCTCAGCTAGGTGAACTCGATTACCTCCTGAACTCAGCCGACGACGGGGGCGCTGGTTTTGGACTTGGCCAACAACCTCCGGCACCACGTCGCAAATTCAATAAGACGCCCGAACTCGCAAAGCTTCAGGAAATCGCCGAAGCCTTGATGCATGAGCAAGATGTAAAAACCGAGGAAGCCGCACAGGTTCAGGACTTGATGCTCTTAGGCACCTCCATGGGCGGAGCCCGTCCGAAAGCTGTCGTAGAGGACGACGGTCTCTGGATCGCAAAATTCAACCGCCCCGATGACCGCTGGAACAACACGCGCGTCGAGCACGCGATGCTTGAGTTGGCCAAGGCTTGCGGTCTTTCGCGTGGTTGAGAGCCGCACTATCAGCATCGGTGCTAAGGACGTTTCTCGCCAAGCGCTTCGATCGCACGAAGACGGACAAGGGATAACGCGTTCGCGGATGATTAGCGGACTAACCGTTCTGCGAGCCGATGAAGCCGTCGAGATGCGCGACCGCTGGTCCTACGTATTGATGGCAGAGGAGATGCGCCGGGTCACGGAGGAGCCTGAAAGGGATGCCAAAGAACTTTTCCGACGCATGACGTTCAATGCGCTGACTTCCAACCTGCATGATCATCTTCGCAACCACGCGCTGGTAGCCAAAGAGCGGACTTGGCAGCTTTCGCCAGCTTATGATCTGACGCCCTCGCCGGTTATTTCGCAGGAACATCGTGATCTAGCGCTGGAGGTTGGCGAGCAGGGGCGATTTGCAAATGCAAAGAACGTGCTCGCAAATCCAAGGAACATCGATTCGGCCGCTTCCCTAGACCAATGACCAGATCGAGCGCATGAACCACAGGATCAAGGAAGCGACTGTCCAAAGCTGCGAATTCTTTCAAGTGTGATCTGCCGCTTTAGAGGGGGCGGACATCCTTGGCACGGAATTAGCTTTCTCATTGGGGAGGATGGCACGAGCGTTACCCAAATTGCTGTCCCCGGAAAGCGCGAATGCGCGGTGGTATCCGGCATCGCCGACGGGAGACCTGACAATGCCAGTGCATATGTCCAAAAGGGGCGAGGTGAATACCAACTCAACTGACCCGGCGGGACAACAACCGAGCACCACGAGTCCACAGCCCAGCTCACCAGCACACTCGCCCTCTGTGTTGATGGCACCCGAGGTTGGATTGCCCCCGGCAGTGACGGAAGGCGACGTGAGAGCGCGCGCGATTCGGGCAGGGGAACGGTGCAGAGCCTCGTCATTCGTTAAGGCGCGCGCTCAGCTTGCCGCAACACTGACCGGCGCGAGCGTTGGGGCGCTTAGGAACGACATCGAGCTGGCCGGGCAGCGATCAGCTCAATGGTCGACAGCGACAGGGTCCTCGGCTAGCAGCGTCGATGGCGATGGCATTTTCGACGACGTAGTGGCATCGTCGTATGTAAAGCTGCAGCGTTTTCAGAACGATGCCAGCCATTGCAAGCCACGCACGGAAGACAAGACGAACGCAATATCGCACGTACGTACCCTGGCGCGCGAACATTCTCCCGTTAGCCATTCTCTGGAACAATATCCTCTGGATCTGGCGCGCACGGCCGGACGGCACATGCGCGGTCTGACGAACTCACCTTTCGTCTCGTTGGTCAAGGACGCCTCAAAACTGGTCGTTTCACGAGACCATTGGGCGAGGGCAATCGCCAATAACGCGACAACGTTGTATAGCTACACGGTACCGAGGGCGACCATCTGGACGCCCGAAGGGATCATCAACAGCATTTCGCTCCGAATGGACGTCCAAGATAGGGACGAGATAATAGATGCGGATATAGACCTCATGGTGGCACTGAGCAAAACACCAATGGAAGAGACTGAGGTATTGTTTCGCGGTGGGAATCTGGACGAGTATCGGACGGCCAGCGAACCGAATCCGTACATCGCCGGTCCAAGCGGCAACCAAGGGGCTCGACGATCGGCCGCGGACGATTCGAACTGGGCGCGTTGCGTGCATGACGCGTCGGCTAGCCGCCGGTAACGCGAAACCCACGACAATTTGCCTGTCACCGGGCTGAACGGGAAAGAGAACGCAATGCAGTCAGCGTAAGGAGGGCTACCGTGTTCAGCAGGAACATTTGGCTTTCGTGCCTGAAGCCCGATGTGCCGCAGAATCCCTTGTCGGCGAGCACCACGCGCGCGCCGCGCTCACCACTGCCCAAGTGCCCGCCGGCCCGCCACCGAGCACCAGCACGTCGGCGTCATATTCAACCGATTCGCTTGGTGCGGGCCTGCGCTCGGCGCGGTGGATTTGAGTGGTCATTGGTCACATCTCCCCATTTGAACGATTGCAGTCGGACCCGCGGCTCATGCCACCACCGGCGCCTTCCAACGCATGAAGCGCCGCTCCAGCGCCTCGAGCACGGCGTTGAACGCCAGCCCGATCACCGTGATGCCCAGGATGCCGAAATACATCTGCGGGATCAGGAAGCTGTACTGGCTGTTGATGATGAGATAGCCGAGCCCCGCCTTAGCAACGGCCATCTCGGAGGCGACCAGCACGAGCATGGCGGACGCGCTGGCAAGGCGAATGCCGACGAAGATGGTCGGAAGCGCCGCCGGGAGGATGACCTTGCGGAACAATTGCTGCGGGCTCGCGCCCATCGTCCGTGCCGATTTGATCAGGAGTGGATCGACCTGCTTGACGGCACCGATGGTGTTGAGCAGCAGCGGCCAAGCGCAGCTATAGATCAACCATGGTGATCTTCGACATCTCGCCGATTCCGAGCAGCAGGATGAACACCGGCAGGAGCGCCAGCGGCGCGGTGTTGCGGCAGATCTCGATGAACTGGTTCAGGAGATCGCCGAGCCGCGCGTACCAGCCGACGAGAAGGCCCAGCGGGATGATCAAGGCAACCGAGATCAGAAATCCGCTCAGGGCACGCAGCAGGCTTGCGGACACGTCGTCGTAGAGCTCGCTGGTCTGCGCGAGCTGCCAGCCCGCGGCGATCACCTCCGAGAACGGCGGCAGGAACACCGGATCGATCAAGCCGAGTCGCGGGGTTGCCTCCCATACCGACAGCAGCGCAATGAGCAGCAGCGAGCGATGCCCGAGTGCACTGAGGGAGCGCACGGCAGCATGAAGGCGGTCGACGATCGGCGATGGACGACGTGCCACGTCGGACAAGGACCTCGGACGCCCGTGCTCGAGCTCCAGCAGCGTCAGCGTCTCAAGGCTAGACATGCACAACCTCCTTCACGTTACGGTCAACGCGACGCGTGGCGACGACGCCGTTCAATTGACCCTGCTGCGCCTTCTGCACTTCATCGCGGAGCAGGCTCCAGACCTCGTGCCTGACATGGCCGAACTCCGGCAGCGAGCGCAAGTCATCGACCTCGCCTCGCAGCGCGTGGGGAATGTCGATGATTTGCTTGATCCGGCCCGGGCGCGAGGTCATCACGGCGACGCGCTGGCCGAGCACCACGGCCTCGTCGATGCCATGGGTGATGAAGACGATCGTCTTGCCGGTCGCGCGCCAGATCCGCAGCAACTCGGTCTGCAGTGTCTCGCGCGTCTGTGCATCCAACGCGGCAAACAGCTCGTCCATCAGCAGCACCTCCGGATCGTAGGCAAGGCTGCGCGCGATCGCGACGCGCTACTTCATCCCGCCGGAGAGCTCGTGCGGATAGCGGCCGGCAAAGCCAGACAGGCCGACGAGATCGAGGAAATGCCGCGCTATCTCGCGCCGCTGCGCCGCCTTGAGCCCGGCGATGTCGAGCCCGAACTCGACGTTCTCCGCGGCAGTGCGCCAGGGAAATAGCGCGTATTGTTGGAACACGATGCCGCGGTCGCGCGCGGGTCCCGTGATCGGCTGGCCATCGAGCAGGATCCGACCGCTGGTCGGCGTCGTCAGTCCGCCCAGCAGATCGAGGAGGCTGGATTTTCGGCAGCCGCTTGGGCCGACCAGGGCCAGGAATTCGCCGGTGCGGACGTCGAGCGCGATGTCCTCCAGGGCCGTGAAGCGGCCAGCCGGACCGCCCCCCTCGCCTCGCGTCACGAACTCCTTGCGGACGCGCTCGAAGCTGATCTTGACCTGGTTGGTTTTCACTTGGGTCATTGTGCCTCCGCCGTCTTGCCAGGGCGGAAATAGTTGAACGCGTTGGTATAGGTATCGGAGGCCTTGATCTGGCCCGGTTTGAACAAGCCGTCCTTCTCTAGCCAGTCGATCCACACCTGGATTTCAGCGTCCGAGATCACGCCGCCCTTGCTCGCCACGCCGGTGCTCCTCCAATATTTGATCGAGGAGCCATCCTCATTGCGCTTGCGTTCGGCGATGATCCTGTCGAAGCGCGCTCGAACCTCTTCCGGCGGTGTCGTCTGCGCCCAAGCGATGGCGCGCGAAATGCCCTCGACCAGCCTGCGCGACGCGTCGGGATTGTCCTTGATGAACCTGTCACGCAGGACATAGGAACCGCCGGTAAATTGGCCGAATAGATCGGTGTCGTTGAACAGCGAGCGGATGCCGCCGCGCTCGAGCGCCTTGTCGCGCAGCACGCCGCTGAGCGCACTCACCTCGACCTGGCCCTGGCGCAGCGCCTGCTCGCCGCTCACCGGCGGGATCGCCACCAGCGTCAACTGCTTGACCTCGCTCGCGGAAAGGCCGTTGCGGGCCAGATATTCGCGGAGCACGAACTCGAGATGCGCGCCCAGGGTGTTGACGGCAACCTTCTTGCCGATCAGGTCGCGGGCCGTCTTGACCGGACTGTCGTCCTTCACGTAGTAGCCGTAATAGGTGTTGGCATCGGAGCCGTAATAACCGACCACCGCCTTGATCGGTGCCTTGGCCGCGATCAGCTTGAGGATCGCACCGTAGAAGGCGCCGCCGATGTCAATATCGCCGGTCACCACCGTCTGGATGTCCTGGGGACCGCTGATGGTGTTGCCGACCCATTTCAGCTTCAGCGGCGCGAGATAGCCGAGGTCGTCGGCGAGCTCGATGAAGCTCACCTGCCCTGCCCAGCCCTGATAGCGGATCTCGGTCTTGTCGAGCGGCGGCTCGGCGAAGGCCGGAGCTGCAAGGCCCAGCGCCAGAGCGCCCGCGAGCAGCAACCGCGCACGAACAAATCCAAACGAAGCGTTCATTTTGGCAAATCCTGTCAATGATGCGGAGATCGAGCAGCCTTCATCAGGCAGCCTTTGCCGTCTGCGGCTTCGGCGCCTTGATGCGCGTGACGCTGTGACGACCATCGACGCTCACCGGCACCTCGCCATCGATGGTGGCGCGGCGGACAATGCGATGCTGATCGCCGTAGTCGTTGATCGCGTAGTGCTCGGTCGCACGGTTGTCCCAGATGGCGACGTCGCCCGCCTGCCAAGCCCAGCGCACCGTGTTTTCCGGTGCGGTGATATGCGACTGGAACAGGTCGAACAGCTTCTGACCGTCATATTTCGGCAAGCCGACGAAGCGCTGCACGAAATTGCCGAGCACGAGCGTGCGTTCGGCGGTTTCGGGATGGACCCGCACCACCGGATGCTCGGTCTCGTAGATGGTGCCGGTGAACACCTCGTCGAAGTGCTTGCGGTCCGCTTCGCTCGCGCGCGTCTTCACGGCGTAATCATAGGCGTTGCTGTGGATCGCCCAGAGCTCGTCGGCGAGCTTGCGCAGCGGCGCCGGCAGGTCGAGATAGGCGGCCGCCGTGTTCGACCACAGGGTATCGCCGCCATAGGGCGGGATCACGACACCGCGCAGCACCGAGATCTTCGGATAGGCATCGACGAACGTGACATCCGTGTGCCACTGGTCGGCGCGGCCACCGCCGCGGCCGGAGTCCAGTTCCAAAATCGATGACGTTCCCTTGGTCGCACCGACCGTCGGATGCGGCACGAGCTTGCCGAGCCGGACAGCAAATCGCTCCTGCTCGACATCGTCGAGATGCCCCTGGTCGCGGAAGAAGATGACTTTGTGCTCGAGCAGCACCCGGTTGATGGCGCGAATGACGTCGTCGGACATATCGCCGGACAGCTTGACGTTCCGAATCTCGGCGCCGAGCCGGGCGGCACGTTTGACGATATCGGCGCGCGGAATGACGTTGTCGATGGTGGTCGCGTTGCTCATGATCGTGATCTCTCGTTTTGAATTTCTGAACAAAGCTCCGCCGTGCGCCGTACAGCTGGGTCGGCGGGGAGACTGGATGGGTGGTTTCTTGGATTTGGTCCTAGGGGATCACGTTGCTGGCTAGACCGTTCGCGGCACACGGATCCCGGCGGTACAGCTCTCCACCATCGCGTCAGCGCGACACGGCGCACACAGCGCCATCGGCCGGGCTCCTTTGCGAACGACGTGTGGATCGGATTGCCGCATGGTGAACGACTCTTGCTTGGACCCAGCAGATGGTAAAAGCGATCGCGGACCAGTCAATGAAACGAAACCAGCTTTGTTTTCCGCAGCGAGCAATGATCGCTTCGTTGGTCACGCGGAGATGGAAATATTTGCGATCATGTCGTCCGCGCGAGCGCCGCGAGCACGCGATCATAGGGAAAATCAGGCCAACCGACCCGCGAAAGACCCGATTCATTCGCCTTACCCCATCGGCAGGAACGCACTCATCTCCGATCAGCGACAAGCTCACAGGGTTCATGCTCGCTTCGCGGGTAACAACGCAAATTCATTTCATCGACAGCTTTGCGAGCGTCGACATAGAGTCCGGTTTAACGCGCGCCCGGTGAGGCCGCGATCCGACGACGACCAATATTTGCGAGCCAGACCATGAGCAAGCGGCAGCTTTCCCTGAACTTCTTCATCTATCCGGACGGTCATCACGAGGCCGCCTGGCGTCACAAGGCCTCGACGACCGACCGCATTCTCGACGTCACCTACTATCAGGAGCTGGCGCAACGCGCCGAAGCCCACAAGTTCGACGCGGTCTTCTTCGCCGACGGCCCGGTGCTATCGGACAACGTCCGTTACGCGCAACGCTTCCGGCTGGAGCCGATCACGCTCCTCACCGCGATCGCGTCGGCCACGACGCGCATCGGCCTGATCGCGACGGCGTCGACGACCTACACCGAACCCTACAACCTCGCGCGGCTGTTCGCTTCGCTCGATCACATCAGCGGCGGGCGGGCCGGATGGAACATCGTGACGACGAGCTCGTCGCAGGCCGCCCAGAATTTCGGGCTGCCCGAGCACCCCCCGCATCACGAACGCTATGAGCGGGCGCGGGAATATCTCGATGTCATCACCGCCCTGTGGGACAGTTGGGAAGACGACGCGCTGGTCAATGACCCAGTCTCCGGCATTTTCGCCGACACCAGCAAGATCCACACGATCGACCACATCGGAAAGCACTTCCGCGTGCGCGGTCCGCTGAATATCTCGCGGACGCCGCAGGGCCGGCCGGTCTATGTCCAGGCTGGCTCGTCCGAGGACGGACGCGCCTTTGCCGCGCGCTTTGCGGAAGCGATCTTCACCGCGCACCAGACGTTGGCGAGCGCGCAGGAATTCTATGCCGACATCAAGCGCCAGGCACGCGCATTCGACCGCAGCTCGGATCAAATCAAGATCCTGCCCGGCATCTCTCCGTTCATCGCCAGCACGCAAGTGGAAGCCGACCGCCTCCAGGAAGAGTTCAATAGGCTGATTCAGCCGGAATTCTCGCTCACCCAGCTCCGCCAGATGACGGGGCTCGACCTCACCGGCTTCGATCTCGATGGCCCCTTCCCGCGCCATTTGATCGACATCGATGGTGCGCATCGCGTCGCAAGCCGCTTCAAGCTCATCGTCGACATCGTCGCTCGCGAAAACCCGACGATCCGTCAGCTCGTGCAGCGCCTCGCCGGTGCGCGCGGCCATTGGGTCATCGCTGGTCCGCCGGAGAAGATCGCCGACAATATCCAGACCTGGTTCGAAAATGGCGCCGCCGATGGCTTCAACGTCATGCCACCATGGCTGCCGGGAGGATTTGATCTGTTCGCCGAGCAGGTCGTACCGATCCTGTGCAAACGCGGCCTGTTTCGTCACGAGTACACGGGCACAACCCTGCGCGAGCACTACGGCCTTGACCGTCCAAACAGCTTGTTCTCCGGCCGCATCCAAGCAACCGCATGACCGCTTCTCTCTTCTTCGTTTGGCATCTAGCTAGGTCGGCATCCGCGCTGATATCGTGCGTTTTCTTATCAGGCATGCAGGATTTCTGCTCTCGCGCGCAATAGCGCACGGCGGAGGCCTCGGCTTAAGATTTTGACGAGTATTCGCGATGCGCCGGTCCGACCTCGCACTTGCGGAGTGGCTCGAGGCGCTCTGCGAGCGTGGCCCGAAGCACTCGCTCCCGAGTCCTTTCCCACCCAACCACCATCGGAATTGTTTGCTCGGCCGTTTGCTGGCGGGGCGCAACGATATGGCCATGCCTGCTTTGTTCGCAAAGCGACTGAGGTCGTGCAGCTTTGCAATATGTCGCGAATGGCCCATTAACAGCCTTGGGCGAGGGACGGATGAGATCACATCCGCGGTCGAACGCCTTACGGGTTGGCAATGATCTACGCCACTAGCGAAACGCTCCGGCGACCTGCAAGCTGGGCATTCATTGTACGTCTCTGCCTCGTTGGACCAAAACATGCAAGTCGATCCAGACGATAGCTTGGAAGAGCTTGACGCCCAGCTTCAAATAAACCTATTCGAACGGCGCTTACTCGTTTCATCGCATCATATGCTGCGCATGAAATTCTGGATGTTTATGCTGGCCGCTCTCACTGTCGCATTTGCGATCGCAGGCTACATATTTTGGCAACTTCGTTTCGGCGATGGTTTTACCTCTCATTTAGACCTTCTCGGCGGTTCTCTCGGACTTCTTGGAGCCTTTGTTGTCGTTGAGTTGATTCTCGGTGCTTTCAGCGCTCTGCAGGCGGTTTGGAAGACGAATATCCTCCTCCATGCTCAGGATCACGCCATTTCGCAGGCCGAAGAGTGCTTGCGCGATGGTTACTAGACATGACGGCCGCTAGGCAAAGAAGCGCCCTTTCAAATCTAAAGAACATCTCCCGCGAAACGGGCGCGTTTCTCAGCACCTTGTCAACAATCTCTGAGCGCTTGGCGGAGAGGACCTCCGAAACGCTGGTGGGAACGTTGGGCGGCGTATTCGGGGCAATAGGTGGGTACGCGATTTCCTTGCAAGTACATACGTTCGCTTCGCAGGGCATCTGCCTGACATTAGGCAGCGTTTTGGGAATCACACTGGGCACCATCCTCTGGCGAGGTCCGAAGAATATGTTGTTTGAACGCCGCGACCGCCGGAAAGAGCGCTTATTTTTGGAACATCAAGCGTTCGTCGCAGATCAGATCAAAAAACTAGGAAAGGCGTGTCCGCCAGAGCTGATTGAATACCATCGGCAGTTGCCGATGGAATTTATAAAACAGCGACACGGCCTCCAACCAATTGACTCATTTCCCGGTCTTCAGGCACCTCAACAACAACTACCAGCACCTAAATAGCGGCGGCCTTCAAGGTCGTTGGAAGGCAACTAGCTCTTCAAGCCTACCCTCTCAGCACGTTCTGGTTAAAGGCTTCAATCTGCACAAGGTCGTGGGCCCTTGGGATTGAACGAGGGTCATCGCTCTCGACCGCTGCTTTTTCGCCTTTAAGTGCGCCAACGCTGTCCTAAGCCGCACCGACCGTGGCGAGAAATCTATGCACTTCCAGCTTGAGGCGATTGCTCTCCTCAGACAAGGATCTGGCGGCAGCAAGTACCTGCGTCGATGCCGTGCCAGTCTCGCCCGCTCCGCGGTTAACTTCTGCGATATTCGAGGCGACCTCATTTGTACCGATTGCAGCCTGCTGCACGTTCCGGGCGATCTCCTGATTGGCGGCGCCTTGCTCTTCCACGGCCGAGGCAATGGCCGAAGAGATTTCCGAGATGCGGCGGATAACGCCACTTACTTCCTTGATGCTGGCGACCGACTCTTGCGTCGACGACTGGATCCCGGTGATTTGTTCGCCGATCTCCTTGGTTGCCTTGGCGGTCTGCTCCGCCAGTATTTTCACCTCGGAGGCGACGACCGCAAAACCGCGGCCGGCATCTCCGGCGCGTGCTGCTTCGATTGTCGCATTCAAGGCAAGAAGATTGGTTTGACCCGCGATGGTGTTGATGAGTTCGATGACATTACCAATCTTGCCGGCGGCATGGGAGAGCGACAACACACGCTCGTCAGCGTTCTGGGCCTGTCGTACGGCTTCACCGGCAATACGCGCTGATTCCTGCACCTGCCGGCTAATCTCGTTCACTGAAGCTGACATTTCTTCCGTGGCCGACGCGACAGTTTGAACATTAGCGGAGGCCTGTTCGGAGGCCGATGCGACGGCGATCGACAGCCGCTGGGTCGATTCCGCCGTCCTGGTCAGTGAGCCCGCGGATGCTTCCAGCTCCGTGGACGCAGAGGAAACGGTGTCGACAATTTCTCCGATTGCACCTTCGAATGCATCGGCAACCTGGCGCAGGTCGGCCTTTCGTTGCTCGGCGACGATCCGATCCTGGTCCACTTTTGCCGCGGCCTCCGCCTTCGCCTTCTCAGCCGCCTTCACTTTAAACCGTTCGACCGCACTGGCGATTTCGCCGATTTCGTCCTTGCGCCCAAGACCGGAGAGCACAACATCGAAATTGCCTTCGGCCAAGTCCAACATCGAGGCCGTCAGCTCCCGAATCGGCTTACTGATGCTGCGCGACGTAAGCACTGAGAGGGCTACACCAAGGAGCATACTAAGGGCGCCAAGAACCAGGGCAATCGTCACACCCAATTGAAGGTCGTCTTCGGCCTTCGAGACAGTCTCTTTCGAAGCCTTCTCGTAATCGTTTGCGAGCGGCTCTGCGAGCTCGTCAACGTGGCGTCCAGCCGCGAGTGCAGAACTTACGGCGGATTTCGCTTCGGCGGTATCGAGGGCACCGTTTCTTCCTCTGTAGTCTTTCGGGCCAAGCGCCTTCGCTGCATCGTCCGCGACAGCTGATTTCAAGTCCCTAACTCTGGCCAGGCGACCCACGTCCTTGGTGTCGGCAGCGAGCTCATCGAGCTGCGCAAAGGCCCTCTTGTAGCCCTCTGCCGCCTTCGCCCAATGCGATTGATCGTCAGTTGCCAAGGCGATCCACGCATGCATCCGAGCTTCAAACACATACTTTTCGATGCGCTCGTCTTCGACCACATGATTCTTTTGACGAACAACAGTTGCCAACGAACTGCTCGCGCTCCGGGACGCATTGACCGAGTAACCGCCGATTGCGGCGGTCATCATAAGCAGCAATCCGAAACCGATCATGAGCCGAGCGGCGATTTTAATGTTTGCAAGCACTGCTATGACTTTCCAATATTGAGAGATAGTCCTGCTTCGAATGTTCTTGTGTAGCGAGCTGACGGTCCGGCAGGAACGTCGGCTAGAGCCTGGAAGATTTGAGTTTTGCGAGTTCGAGGTCTTGCTCAATCAGATTGAGAGCAGCTTCCAGTTTGGCCCTCGCTGAAGCGTCGCCAATCTTTTGTATCACCGCTCGCATCTGATGATGGTTCTGCTCGAGCGCGGCGATCGCGTGATCGATCGTAAGCTTGGCATTCGCTTGAACGGTTTCGAGCCGTTGATCTGTGCGTCTATCGGGATCGCATGCCATCGGCACCCGCAACTTCACGATCCGCGCGCCGCGCTTGCCGGTAACGTTTATTCGTGTCGGCCCACGATCGACCTGCACCGGTGCATCCGGCCGGCGAAACTCAACAACATTGAGCATTTCGCACCTCGATGAAACTGCGTCCGCAGTTCTGCGCTTTGCAGTTACGCGATTGGATCCGCCGATGTGTCGAAATGCACACGTAGCGACTGCGTATTGGTTCGGTTGTAGGGCGGCGTCAGTTAACAAACTTCTTTAAATGCGCGTGATCTGCTAGCGCGCCACAAACGATCGGCTACTTTGGTCGGTCAAGGCTGTGGACCGCAACCTGCGCAAGCTAGTTGAATTTCTGCGCGAGACATCCAAGCCGCGCGGAAATTCTTCAGGATAGCAGGCAACATGAAAGGAAAAGAGCAGGCACGGCGGATTCGAAGAACCACTTGGGATTCTACGAGCGATTGATCCCATCACAGACGAACAGACACACAAGAAAAATATTCGAAAATTTCCATCGGCAGCGAGCCGGATCGCCGATCATTGGTATCGGCACTCAGTACTGACCCGCACTCTCTTGTAGTGATCCAAGAAAACGCGAATCGAGGTCGGCATTCCTTCGACGAAAGCAAAACAGTCGATTTGGGATATTCACTTTATATCGCCGAGATGATAGGTCGAGTGCGGTCGAAGCGTGCAATGCGCGCCTAGATCACGAGGTTTGCCTCCATTTCCGGGCCTCGTTCAATCAAAGGGTCCTGCGCAGCTTCCGCTCGTCCATTTCCGCTGGTGCGAAGCCTCCGATCGTATCGCCATTGTCCGAGCAGTGTCGCGCCTCATCACCGCGGCACCTCTGGCCGGTGCCGATCATCAGCGCCCACGCTTTGCCTAGCGCAACTGGGCGAGCAACGCGCGCCGATACGGTTTCGATCATCAGGCAAGCTGCCATGCAACAATCATTAGAGACGCAAGAATAAGCAAAACGATCATGTAAAGCAGAAGCTGAGATATCAAGTCACCATCACGTTCAAACATTATCCCCATCCGCTTTGCCCCGACCGAAGTTGTACCAAACGAACATCATTGTCATTTCTCACCTGAGTGCGTCGTCTAGGCTTCACAATTTGCTTCGTTCAATCGATTAAATGCAACGAATCGTACATTCGCGCCCAAATCCTGCATCCGGCCAGCCTCTCCAGTGACCCCTGCGGTATTGGTTGTCGACCGCCAAGTGGTCACACTTGACGACGTCGCGGTCGGTTGAGCGACATCGCGAGCGGGCGGCCGTGACCAGATGCTCCGGCCAACCGTCGCACCTCGTTCGCATTGCTGTAACAGACCGCGCGCAGATTTCGCGCGCGCCGCAGCGACGTTAACGCGGCCCTCGCATCGCTCAAATTTCACACCAGGATAATGACAATGATCCTTCAAGCATTGCGCCCCTTGACCGGGCGTTCGCTCAAGCCCGGCCTTGCGATCGCGCTGCTCGCCTCCACAGCGCTCCCTCCGCGCCAGCGCGCGCAGGGGGCCCTAGCCATCACGCCTGGCATCACCCAACTGCCGCCCAACTGCGTGGCGCCCAACTGCGTCACCGCGACCGCCGATGGTACCTATCCTCAGTGTTCAACAACGTTCTGGTCGACGGTTCCTTCGGCATCACCGCCAAGATCATGCTCGACGAGCTGCGGCTCGACGGCGATCACCTGCAATCGCTCGAGGTCCCGAACAGCACTGAGCGCGGCACCACCGCCAACAAGGACCAGATGGTCACAAGCTTCCCGTCCAGGTCAGAGATTGCCCTCAACCTGTCGCTCGATCACAGCGTCGTTTCGTTCACGGGGTATCTCGCGCCGGTCGGCGCAGTCGACGTCTCCAGCTCCAATACGCCCGACGTCGTCGATCCGACCAATCCGGTGCCCGGCATCTACTCGCGGGTGATTGCCGATGTCGACGAGAATGGACACTTCCGCTTCACCGTTGTGCTTTTGACTTCCGATGCAAACCAAATTCGCGCTGCGGGCCGTGGAATCACGTTATAGTTAGGGCTCAACTGCAGGAGGGATTCCGCTCTATGTCTCAGGGAAAGACACCACCACCCCCGCCGCCGCCTCCCACAACGGTCCAGAAGGGTATTCCGAGGCCGCCCCCGCCGCCGCCGCCTCCCAGGCCGATGCCCCGGGGGTAGTCAGCGGGACCAATAGGCCATCCAAATCAAAGCGGCTCCGACAAACGGAGCCGCGATGCCGCATAGGTATGCCTCGGTCAAATTCGCCGACGCGTAGGCGTTGTGCTTTTGATTGTGTGCAACGGTATCGTCTGCAATGTCTACGTAGGCTTTCGCCATAGCGTGCAGAGCTATATCGTGTTGGAGCGCCCACTTCCAAAATTCCGGCCTTCTGGAAGGCAAGTAAATGGGGGCAGGCCACAGCACCATGACTGCCTTGACGCATCCCAGGAACAAGCTGAAGGCTACTCCCCCAATCATCAAGCCAACATAGAGCGTCAGATTGTGCGCCTGCTGTAGAGCGATTGCGGCGGTGGTGAGGGCGACTATCACTGGCACGTAGACCGCCAGAACTCTCAGCGCGCGGTCATCTTGGAACAGGACCAGTTTGACGATTTGCTCTTCGTGGCGGGCGGTATCTTGAATCGCCTGTTTGGCTACCTCGTCCGCTGATGAGCTGAGTTGTTCGGGCGATGCCCAAGCATCGATCGGTGTTCCCGGCATAGTAAAATCCCCCACAATCTAACTCAGCCGCTGAGTGACCCGATAGCCGCGCTCTTCTAAGCAGCGACCCACACGCGCGCCAAGCTGTATCCAGCCGCCATTGCGGGCCTGTTCCTGGCAAGCCCGCGAGATCCGGATATCTGGTTTGATCAACACCCCATATGTCCACAGTGGGCGGGGTGTTGACGGTGTTTACCGCGCACCCGCCAAGCGTCAGGCAGCCTAAAAGCAATGTCTTTCGCATGAAAAATCCCCCGCGCAATCTAAGCGCGGGGGACAATCTAGAATAGGATTATTTTCCGCAGTCAGCGAACGGTTGAGGCTTCGACGCTAGCCAGCAACACGTCGCCGTAGATCGCCTTGGGCCAATAGTTGCCAAACTGACCGAGACAAACCTTGACCTCATTATCCGTCACATGGCCCCTGGCCGGGCATGGCTCCAGATCGGCGAGACGCCGCGCCAGACCCGGGCGATCATGAAGCAGCGGCCCCATAGCGATCTCAATCAGCTTAACATCGCCCTTGCCAGCGACCTTGGT
Source organism: Bradyrhizobium sp. UFLA05-108 (assembly GCF_059803455.1). NCBI lineage: Bacteria > Pseudomonadati > Pseudomonadota > Alphaproteobacteria > Hyphomicrobiales > Nitrobacteraceae > Bradyrhizobium > Bradyrhizobium sp. UFLA05-108. The sequence goes on from NZ_JBANAZ010000026.1 coordinate 87,019, forward strand.
CGCGCGATCAACGATGATCGCATACAGGGAATTCGGAAGGAAAGTTTCAGTCATTGCCGGCCCCGCTGTATTGATGGAACGGAACCGAGATGATTGATTTTGAGAACCCCGGCAAGATAGAGAGCTTCGCTAAAACCGAAAAGTAAGCCGTTGCTGATATCCGGGAGTGTGTCTCTTCAACAGCTTGAGGGCTGAATTTTTTTACATTGTAAGCCGCTACTCGCGGATACTGTTTTTTGATCGCATGCTTTCCAACGCCGATCATAGGGCGATGGCGCGTGATCGCGGACCTCGCTCGTCCGGAAGTGGCCGCGCTCGCGCGAACAATTCCGGGGAGGGGGACGCTTCCGATATCTTTTCAGAGTGAATGGCAATCTACCGGTCGCAACAGACCAGGCTCCTTAAGCTCCCCCCCTAGCATCACAGCTGCTAGAACTCCTCCCCGGCAATGCACTCTCCGTCAACGCATATTTTTAGCGATGCGCTCAAGTGGTCCCGCTTCGCGGGTCCATTTCAGATCAACCAGCTCGTGCTGGCTGATCCACAACACGCATCGGCAAACGCTTCCAGTCTGAGCCATCGAGCAGCACCGAGAGCTGAGCATGAGATAGCGGCATGACGCCTTCCTTGATCGGCGGCCAGGTGAACTGCCCCTCGATTCTCTTGTAGTAAAGGACAAGGCCGCTTCCGTCCCAGGTCAGGATCTTCACGCGATCTCGGCGCTTGGAGCGGAAGATGTAAAAGTCCGCCGTCGAACGGATCGGCTCCAAACGCCTCGCTCACCAGCATCGCCAGCGAGTCCATCCCGCGACGGAAATCGACCGGCTGCGTCGCGATCCAGATCGACAACCCGGGTCGCAGCCCGATCATCGGCCAACCGTCCCGACTGCCGCCAGCACCTTGCACAGCGCCCGCCGGTCGACCGTTCCCCTGACACGGATGCGAACCGCGCCGACCTCGATCTCGATTGCCGCCTGCTCCTCGCGCGACGGCAATTCGCCCCCGCAGCCGGTGATCGCGATCGGCACAAAGCCAGGTGGCACGTCTCCGGCCCCGTGCTCCGCGACCTGCACCCGCGTCCTCTGACGACGCCACAGAAACAACAGGCTTGGACTGATGTCGTGTCGCCGCGCGACCGCGGACACGCTTGCACCCGGCGCAAAACTCTCCGCGATAATCGCCGCCTTCGCATCGGCCGACCAGCGTCGGCGCCGGCCGGCCCCAGTGATGATCTCTACACGCTGCAGCGTGTCAGAAAAATCCTTGAGGATAGGCGTATGCCTATCCCTATCGCTATCCTTACGGCTATCCTTAGACATGGCGAGACCTCGTGATGATTCAGTCCACGAGATCTTCCTAACCGACCAGATTAGCTCTCAGAGCGTGGTCCCTGGATGACGCTCACGTACAATCAGGAATATGTCGGTGAACACAGCTGTGAAATCGGCCGTAGGCTCACAAGCGTCGGATGCTTACAGAACGGTTGGTAGTGGCGTAATTGACTTTGCTCGAGGTAGAGCTGACAGATCCACTCAAAAGTAGTTATGCAATCGCAAGACGAGAAGGGCCTCGCGATAATGCTCCTGGCAGCAATTGCCTTCATATTTTTTTTCTATCATTTCAAACTTAGTGGTGCAGAGATAGATCATAAAAATATTCCGCTGCTGACAAAGGCGCTCTTTACCACAGCCTTCCTGCCAATTGGCCTGTATTTCGGACTTCTTTTCATAAGCGGCAAAAAGCTCGCCAATCAGGTGGGCGGGGGCGTCGCAGTATTTTTGATCCTTTGTTTTTTGATCGGGTTCTTGCGCTATTAAGCGGCGCTATAGTTGACATCGCGCGCGCATCGGTGAGTGCGCCGCAACAACAAAATGCAAAGAGACCATAACAATCAAGATTCAAATTCGTTCGTGCTTCGACGTAGCCTCCGACCATACTGGGGGTTAGTTATCATTACGTCGTTATACACGACGTACGGGCTCTACTACGCGCTTACTTCTCACGACACATTTGGCCTATATACTTTGTTTGGTTGGGCATTTGTTGTGTTCAACACATGGTTTGGCATGCAGTATCGCATCTCTTGGAACAATGGAGAGATAATTCAGAAAGCGGTCGCCGGAAATCTGACAAAAATAAAAACTGATGAGATTACAGATGTTATCCAAGAAACTTCAGACGTGCAGACCCTGGTGACTTTCAGTCGGCCCATGAGACGAATAGTAATTTACGCGAAACACGCTGACGCAGGAAAATTTATCGATGTGTCGCTGAAGCACTTTGTGGGGGCCGATATCCGGAAGCTTATGGGAGCGATCCATCAGCGCCGTCCTGATCTGACATTGCCCAAGCAATGGATTTAGAGATGCGTCCGCTTGGTGGTGGCGTCCGCCGCAGATCGTGGAGCGTCCACGGAAGAACTTCATGACCGCTTTTCAATATCAGGAGATCGAGCGCAGTCTTTTCTTTCGACCAATTACTAAAGATGCCTCTTCGGTGCGTGCCACGAAATAAAAGATCGTCATCGTGCCAAGCTGTCCTTCGCGATAGGCCTTGCGCCACGAAAACAGAAGCTGTTTCGAAAGCCCGTGATGCCGTGCTGTCGCCGACACCAGCCGCGGACCCGAAAAACTTTCCTCGACAATCCGCAGCTTCTCGGCAGCCGACCAGCGCCGACGCCGACCAGTCTCCACAACTTCAAGGCGACGCATCTGGCGACTATCAGTAAGGATATCCATACCGACAGTCAGCTACAGACCGGATAAACTCGCAAGACGGCCGTCCTCGGACGAGTACCTCCGAATTGAGGACGGTATATCTGTCCCTGACCCCCGGAGCGCATTTCGCATTTAAGCCCTACAGACACCCCGGGACACATCCCTCGAAGCACCCCCTCATACCGTGTCAGCATCTCCGTTGGGGGGATGAGCGCGGAATTGTGAGTTGGGTCAAAGACTTCGTCATTTCGCGAGGGGACCATTCCCGGCCTCACTCGGGGTCAGCGGTCGCCGGGGAGCGCGGCGTCTATTTCTATTTATCGAGCTGTCCGGCCATGCCCACTTTCCTTTTCCTCCTCGGCAGGCTCCGCAGCATGGCCCGGTCAATCTGTCCCTCGATGCGAAACGGTATTGTGCTCCCGGTGATCAGCCGAGCCTGCTTCAGCTCCATTGGAACGGAGCCGATAAGCGTGACCATATCCCGGTAATAGATGACCTTTTCAACGTGATCGGCTACAAACTGTCTTTTGGCATCGAAGTCAGTGCACCGCTCTAAGCCCATGCTCGTCCGTTCGCAGAATTGACGTATGCCGTCATCCAACTCTTGAAAACCGCGACATAGCCCTTGTGGCCCGCACTCGAGTTCGTCGACCGCGCCATGACCGAGCAATTGTCCCGTCGAGCGCCTCTACTGTAGCACGCTCGCACGAGGCCGTGCTGCTCATACTATCGCATGCTCTCCGCGCACCCGCCTTACGGAGGGGTGTAGGGAGTGGCCTCTTTAGCCTTGTAGATGCGACTAGGCGACGGGCTCGCCGCCGAACTGTTTGGACATCGTTGGGCTGATGTCTGCTTTCGCGGAGAGACGCCATTCTACGCAATGAACACCCCACGTTGTGGAGAGCTTGGGAGGCTTGTGCGCACGCCGACTATCTCTGGAGCAAAATTGGCAGCTGAAACTCCACCCGTTGACACCGTTTGCAACCCTCTGTATCTTTTTTCCCGCTCTGCACCCTGACTGACACCGTTCGATTCCGGCGGCAAATTTTATGTTCGCCTTAGTTTGTTTTGAACCCGGACGACGCGATTGTCGTTCCTAACAGTCAGAGATCATCATGATTAGTGAAGTTATCTTTGACGTAAGTCCGATACAATCAGGCGCTAGGCGATCGCTAAAGGCATTCGCCAACGCTCCTATGACCGTGGCGATCAAATGCTTCACGAATGCTCCGCCTCCCCCGGGTTACAAAGCGTGTCCTTCGTGCGGAACGATTGCCTTAAAGAGTGGCGCGGCGATCGACATCACTGCGGATCAAAGCACCTTCGACCAGGCAGGTGGAGGCGAACTCCATGTCACAGTAGAGGACGCTACCGGCGATACTCGCGACTTTCGATTGACGGTAGTTGATCGTGGGAGCTCATCCTCTTTTTTCGTCAATCAGGAGGCCTAACAATGGCCTCCAAGACGGAAACCCGCGCGGTAGAGCCTCTACGTAATTTGAAAGGTGATGTACTTGAGTACGTGCAGAAAATCTTGGATGAGGCGATAAACGAAGCGAAGGCCTCTCAAGTTAGCTATGAAAAACACGCGCGATGGCGCTATTACCTTGCGGTAGTTCTCAAAGGAATTGCCTTGTTTGGAGGATTGGCCGTCGCCACCCTTAGCGTGGATAAGGTGATCCTAGGAATCGTGATTTCGGTAGCCGTTGCGCTTGACCAGCTATTCTCCAATTACAGGCGGATGATGACCGAGACTGTCGCAGCGGCAGCCATCGACCGGACAATACGTAAAGTTCAAGCCAACTACAATGACCAGCTGGTCGACGTGATAAAGGCAAATCAACAGGGTAATAAGGCTGTCGCCAGCGATCTCCTGACTAATCTTGCTCGACTGTCGGCGAAAAATGTCCGAGATGAGTTGGATCGCATTAAGACGGCCGTTGCAGCTGCAAATATTGAGTTCTTGAGCAGTCTCAATCTCGATAAGCCTGCAACGACCCCATTGCCAGAACTCCCCAAGCTGCCGAGCGCGCCGTCCCCAAGTCCCGAGGCGCCGGCTGCGCTACCAACGGCTCCAGCCGCTCCTACTTCGCTCCATCCGGCGCAAACGCCTTCCCAAACACCTAAGGATAGCGGCAAAACTTCTAGCTGATCCGGGGCGGAAGTGGTCCGCCGGATTGAGGCGCTGTTCGAGATCGAGCGGGCGATCAACGGACAGACTCCTGAAAGGCGCAGGGCTCTTCGACAGGAGCTCAGCGCGCCGCTGGTCGCCAATCTGGAGACCTGGATTGAGCGGCGCGCCAAACTCTCGCGCGGCAACGATGTCGCCAAGGCCATGGATTACATGCTCAAGCGCTGGATCGCGTTCACACGATTCCTCGACGATGGCCGCATCTGCCTGTCAAACAATGCCGCCGAGCGCGGCGTACGCGGTATCGCCCAGGGCAGAAAATCCTGGTTGTTCTGCGGCTCGGACCGTGGCGGTGAGCGGGCCGCGGTGATGTACAGCCTGATCGTCGCGGCGAAAATGAACGATATTGATCCGCAGGCCTGGCTGGCCGACGTTCTCGCTCGCATCGCCGAGCATCCGTCCAAAGGCTCGACGAATTGCTGCCGTGGAATTGGCGTAGGCGCAACGCGCAGACCACTCAGGCCGCCTGACCATGCCCGGGATCAGCTACCGCGCGAGTGAACTCGCCGCGGTGCTCACCGGATGCTAAGGCTTACCCTTAAACGGGCTCCGCGCCGACCTAAGAAACGATATTTTCGATGCCGTGTATTTCCATAGCCCGCATTGCCCGCGACGTAGCGCAATATGGACACGGTTATCAGGGGGTGTCTCTCGGGGTGTGTAAGGAGGTGTGTGCAAGGGTATCCGAGCATTGTCGCACACGCGTCGAAACAATCTGCGTCAGTTCTGCGAGACATAACCAACTACGAAACCGGCGTTCCCGACTGGTGAGCCGCTCTTTTAGTAGTGGTGGCCGCTACGCTGCTAATTTTTTCCTTGTACGGGCGATTTTTGTACTCCTCGCCACGCTCTGGTGGCTTATCCAACGCTTGGATTGCATGAGTTGACCGGTCGACCTGTACAGGAAGGAAAGAACCTCGGCAGTTCTGAAAATCTTCAGTTCGGACATCCGCGGATTGCTGCTCCGCTTTAGTTCCAAGCCAAGGTACTTCGACCCTTACCTGCTACTGGACGAAATGGGCTAGGGAACCATCGGCGCACGGAGCGCCCGCTTTTTGGGCGACAATGCAAGCTGAAAGCCGTCGCCGTAATGTCGCGAAGTCCGCGTTCGCTAAGATCGGCCCGAGTGCAATGCTTTCATTACCAAGCAATTTCTTGACATAGGCGAGGAGCTCTCCATCGGCCGTCGTGGCGCCATTCGGAAACAACAACGAACGAAGGCGATCGGGACCCGGATCATTCGCTGCCCGAATGTCGTCATTGATGGCATCCAACAACGCCGCACCTATGGACTCGTCTTCGGTATCACCATCGGTTAGATGCCTCTTTCTCAACTCCTTCACTACAGGCCTCATATCTTCGATGCTTGGGTCAGTCACGTTCATGCTTACCTTGGCCGAGACTGCTGCCTTTCGGAGGAACGCCCAAACTCGTTCGCGCCCCAGGTGAGTAAACAATCCAACTTCGAATGCATCCAAAAGAGGATGACGATCACAGTCTTGATACCTGCCAAGTCCGACCTTGATTGCGCTGAGCTTTTCATCGGTGTCGATTGCATAAGTTTTTTCATCGATAGGCCAATCGCTATCCCGAACGATTGGCGGCAGCGGCCCTCTTGTTCTGTTAGATCTTGGGTTCAGCTCATAAGTGTATCCATAAAAGAAATTCCCCAATGCTTCTCGGGTTGGCGAAATCTTTTGACGAGGATCGTTACTCGCAAAACTGGCGAAGGGCGTAGATTTGTCTACGCATAACATCATCTGAATGCGACCAACAAACTCGGGTGATAAGCTTCGCTCGATCTTGGTCAGCGCGCCTGTTGTCGCAGAAGGCGATTGTTGCTGCCTCCCGATCGATGGTGGATTCAAATTAGACAGCAGCTGCGAATTCAACTGAAGATTTAGAGGTAGGCCCGTATCCTTCAGGAGACCATTCATTGCCTGCGCGGCGGTCTTCCAATCCCGAGCGTTCACCGAAGCTGTTAGCTCCAAAATCCGCGACCTAACCAGATCGACTAGGTTCGTTTTTTCGGTCAAACGTTGATTGCTAGTTGATAATGCAATTTGGGCTTCAGCAAGCTTAGATTTCTGCAATTCGAGCGATGCTTGTATCTTGTCGCGTTCCACGGACGCCGCTGTGGCATCAGCACTTGCTTTATCCGCTTTTGCCTTTTCGTCTTCGGTTTTTTTTGTGGCCTTGCCCATTACGTCAAAAAGACGATCAAGGGTTGCAACCTGAGTAGAATTAAGGTTTGCCATCGCCTCGTAGGTCTTGTTCAACAACGCTCCTGCTTCATTGAACTTCTGACTGTACTCTCGGCTCGCTCTTTCGGCGCGCTCGTTATTTAGGCGCTGTGCTTCCTCGAAACTATGTTGAAATTGGTAAATTGCATATAAGGCCAGCGCGAAGAGCACAATCAGAGAGGCTTGGGCGCCGAGCAAACGCAATGTCTCCGCGGCAACATCCCATAGCGTACGTCCTACAGCACTCTTTGGCGCCGCATCTTGCTTCTCGGGATCCTCGCTCATGATCAGCCTCACGCACCTTGGTCACCCAACTTTAGCGTGTTTTGTACGGCTCGGGGAACGAAAATGGGCGGCCCGACAACCGGACCGCAAGTTAGAGCATTAAGCGCGTTTCTAATACTCCGAAAACTTCGACCCGCCGACCTGTCAGGCGCTGGTGCCCCGCGGCGTTGTCCCGGCATTGCCGGAGAGAATGGTACGAACGCAGCGGCATGACCTTGGCAGAATCCGGTTTCCAGCTTTACGCTCCCGCACTGGTTGTTATTGGACAGGGCTTCCCCAAGGGGCATGTGATGGCCGGCGCCGATCATGGTCACTAGCTAGTCCGGGCTCTCGCACTTGTCCGCCCAAGTCCCTAATCTTCCCATCATGCCCAAATTAGACTTCTGCCTGCTAGGCGAGGGCGTGCCGGCTCGGTCGGCGCCATTCCCAGCCTGACTTACTGGATTCTGACGAACCCCAGAAACCCTTTCGTTCGGCTGAGCCGTCCGACAGCTCAGGCCGTTCCTAACGGTGCTCGATAGCATTGATGGATATGCCTATGAGGAGAACCAGAAAGGGATACTTCATTTCGCATGCGACTTCCTTCCTGGCGCCTTGGCGGTAGGTGAGGATAGGTTCGATAGGGTCCGCTCCATACGCACGAGCGCAACTGTCAGCTCTCGAACTTGAATCGCCTCTCCTTCGGTAATTGAAGAGTCGGAGGGCGATCCGTGGCCCGCTAAAGGCTCTATGTTGCGGCGCTTAAAGATCTCTTCGATTGTGTCCAGTAATGGAGCCGCTAGTTTAGACTGCTTTCTATACAGGCTGAACCAACTTCCTAGGCTACGGTTTTGCACACTCGGACTAGGTACGACGAGCTTCGCCATCGTCTCAAATGTTGAAGCTGCAGTATGCAGCACAAGGGACCAGTCGCGATCCTGTAGCGCTCTGTCCATTCGATCAACAAGCTTGCGAACATTCAGGTGCTCGCCCGGCGCCAGAGGTTCGTCTGGCAACTCTGCGATCGTGACGAGGACCACCTTTGTGCCGCGCGAGCCTTCTTCGAGGCGAATGCTGCATCCATCCGCTTCTAGAACAGCATTAACATCTTCGATCGGGAGTACCCCCTCGTCGATAAAATCAACCAATATCTCGGTTAACTGAGCCGCCTCAGGACGGCGCATGACAACTTCTAACTCGCCGTTATGCCATGCATACTCCGCGGGTTGATAATCCCAGTCGCTGAGTTCAAGTATGTAAATCGGTCGAGCGAGGACGGCATTGGCCAGATTTACGATCTTATTTGCCCGGATGAGTGCCATCTGGTGTTCTTCGTCCGAGCCTGTCGTCTTCACGACCTTTCGCAGCAGTCGCGTCAGGTGAAGCCGTGCTTCAAGGGATACTACTTCCAACTCGACTCTCTCTCGCGTGCGGTTATCAAGGACCGAACCGGGTACTTTAGCGTTCATATTCGCAAACCTCGTTGGACTGCATGCCAGCGGAAGCCAGGCTCACTTATACTTAGCCCTTAAGGCGACCGCGCCCTTCATAAGATCGTCGGCCATAACCGAGTAACGATCTAGCGCCTCCTGTGCTTTAGCTACCTGCCCCTTCTTCATCAATATTTCGGCCGCAAGACGGGTGACGTTAGCGTTCTCGGTTCTTAGCAGCAAAACCAAATATGCCGCTTCACAAGCTTGCCGGTCTGCGTGATTTTGGCATAGCTTATCTCGGTCGGACCTCAAAAGCAGATCCATCTATGCTAATGCCGGCGAGAGGCTCGGTCTGACGCTCTGTGCGTAAGGGTTCGAGGCGGAAAGCCATAAAGCGAGAGCCGCTATTATCCGCTTCCGCATGGGCCACCTTGTGCCGCAGCTCAGTAAGAATCGAGCTTAGAAAGAAAGGTCTTAAGTTCGTCCTTCTTTCTTCGAAAGTCCGTCTGCAACACTGACAGGGAATGCTTCGCCCGCTCGAAGTCACTCCACTTAGCAATTTGGGCTTCAGAAGTGATCAGCTTGCCCTTGGAAAATCTGGTAAAACTGTCTCTGAATTCGTAAAGATCCTCAACCTCTGCTCTCAGTCGCGCTACGATATTTTTGACGTTGATGGGAACATGCTTTTCAGGTGTCAACGCATAGAGTTCACCGCATTCAACAGCGGCCTTCCGAATTGCTGCCAGGCTATCGAAGCCCATTCCCCAAAGCTCATAGTGCGGCTCCACAGTTAGAATCGACGAATTCATGACGGAAGGTCTCTCCGGTGGTCCATCTTGTCTGGTGCTTGATGTTCGCTTTCCCGGCACGTCGCCGACGGGCTTGGAATTGCAGAGAACTCTCGCCAATTCAGGCATCTTGATTCCGATCGTATTTATCAGTGGCGTTTCGGATGTGCGCGTCACCGCGGAAGCGATGAAACGCGGGGCAGTGGACTTCCTGCCGAAGCCTTTCCGTGAACAGGAATTTCTCGATGCGGTACGGATTGGCGTGGAACGCGACCGAAGCCGCCTGGAGCGCGAGCAGGTCGCGCGCGAAGCCCGAGTTCGCGTCGAGGGTCTCACGCCGCGGGAGCGCGACATCCTGCCATTGGTGGCGGACGGATTGATCGCCAAGTAGATCGCTGTCAGGTTGAATGTCAGCGAGGTCACGGTGAAGGTCAATCGTGCGCGGATGATGAGAAAGCTGGAGCTGCGTTCGCCCGTAGAGGTCGTTAGGCTCGTCGACAGCATCAGAACCGATGTAGGGACGGCACGTCCAGGCCTCGTCCGATCAAACGTCGCGCACTTCCAAGCCAGGTCGAAGCGCGAAGTCTCGAGAGAATATGTCCCTCCCCGCAAAAGCATGCTGCGACCGTCTACCTGAAAACGAGCATAGTTTTTCGGGCCGCTTTCGTCCGCGCGGATGAGGGTAGGCCTGCAACACCAACTTTGTGCCGTCCACCAAGCACGGAAGACGCCAGGGGCACATCTCATCACACGCGTGGCCGTCGTGGGCGGCGCGACCGGCCCCTTCGGTGTGGGCGGTGCAAATTCGAGCTCCGGTCAGCGGGGGGCTAGCTTGCTCGATGAATCGTGGGGCTGCTGATTCAGCAGCAGGCCTATGTTGCTGGCAACGGTGACCGATGGAGGTGAACAATTATCCAGTCCCCACCGCGTTGGCAACCTCGAAAGTCACTCGCCCTTTTGAAAAGATCGGTGGTCCCTCTCTCGTGCTGGTAAGGGTGTCAAATCGCGCGATGACCACCGTACTTTCATCGTCACCATGGCGTCCGTATTCTCGAGCTTCACGGTGCGAGGCTTGTCAGCGTTTAGAGCAACATCGAAGTATTTGTGGATCTGGTCTGGTCAGAACGACCTTCCCGAGCGTACCAATCATCAGGGCATCGGGCGCGTACAGATGGGCAATTCCGTCGACATCAGCTTCGCTGAACGCCTTGGCCCATTTTTCGATGACTTGATAAGTCTCTTCCTTCGGCCCCGCATAAGCCAACGAGGTCGAAACGACCGCGAAGCAAACCGCCAGAACAAGCCCGCGCATTCCACTCTCCCTCAAAACGTCTCAGGATTGCTGCTTCTTGCAGAACACGCGGGAAAGGGGTCTCGGGCTTCGAAAAATGCGTCGGGTACTTGTCACATTTTCGCGGTATGCATCTTTCTCGTTTTATACCAAGCTAGGAGATCCCAAAATGGCCACAGCAACCGTCGGCGTAAACGCAGAGGGCGATGAACGAACGATAGTCACCGACTCCCGCGGGACCACAGCTTAAGACGGAAACGGCGAGATCATAGTCGCTGCGGGTGACAATCGGCACCAGGAGTACGTCGAACTTTAGGGAGAGCGTGACGGCGGCCGCGTTGTAGAGGAAACGCTCGAAATTCCCGACGATCAAATAAGCGAGTACATAAAGAGGGATGATCCGGGTGATGAAATTGACGTCGACGGCCCCGAGCCAGACTGCCCAGGCTCGGACAATGATGGCAACGACGATAAGTAAACCCGAAGATCAGTTGCGCCGGTAGCTTTTGTACAGCCAAGTTCGGCCCCATAAACTTTTGGAAGAGACTCATGAGGATTGGTTCAGTATTCCAGCGGTTAGCTCCTGGATGATCGGGACCGCCACACTGCTTTGGGCAGCGATTTCGTACACGTTCAACAGCCGTCGATCTCGTTCTCTGGAACGCACGCGATTCCTTTTTGAACAACAAAAGTTCTTTGAGACTGATCTTTCAATGCGGACGGGCAACAAGATACTATAAGAACTTATGCCTGATTTCAGCATTGATACGTTCTTGGAAGTGATGACAACTCTAAAAGGAAAGCCCAATGAAATTAGCCACAGCATGGCATTCGAAAGTTACCTTAATTTTCTCTGGCGCATTGCTTACGCACATATCCCGCGCTCGTGTTCAGGCTCATGCCGCCAGCCTCGGATCGTGTGCAAGCATCGTGTAGATCGACGCCCAAGGGAGCAGTTCAGGCCAACCATTGACGAGCTGTCAGGCTCATAACCTGAAGGTCGCAAGTTCAAATCTTGCCTCGCAACCAAGTTTCAAGTCCTTGAGAGCGCTCCGTTTTCGAGGGTTTTTTGCTGCTCCCATTTTGGCTGAAAATTTCGCTCGTGGAAGCGTCGGAAGGAAAGTCGCAGCGTAAAATCGGCGAGGGGCGCGATGACTCAATTCTGATTACAAGTCGATGGCGAGCGCCGCAACTCACGTCAGATCAGCGCTCGTCACGCGTCGCATTGCAAGAGGCGCCCATTGAAGCCGCCGAGGAACTGCGCGGCGAAGAACCGCGTGACCCGCATTTCGCCGGAACGGCCGCCGCCCAGCTGCCATGTGCGACATGGCGATCGAGCGTGTTGTAGCAAGTGTTGACCGCTCCTCCGGCGCACCAACGGCCGTAGATGCCCATTGATGGATCGAAGATCTTTCTCGGCCACTCGATCCAATCAACCTCTTTCGCAGCTTCCGCCCAAAATCCTTCCGGATCAGCTAGCGCACGCGCAAGACTTTCCTGATAATAGCTCACACCTAAGCCCCCAATGATTGACGGCTTGCTCATTTTGATTCCTTCACAACCACGTTGAGGGTCTGTACCGTCTCGGAGATTGTGTGATGCTGCGGATCCGCCCAATAGAGTCTTATTGTGTGCCGACCAGGCTTGGCAGGGAGATCGAAAACATAGAGATAGCGGCCATCACCAAGCTGGATCAGTTGGTCTGCCATTGGCATGAGCTCGGTTTCGTCCATCGCAACATGCAGATGAACGCTCGGATTGGCAGAGCTCACGGTCATTTCTGCGATGTTATCGTCGGCTTGGAAAACGAAAGCAACACGCTCGCCGATGGTATTACCCGATTGCGGCAGGAGGATCTTCAATGCGGGCAACTCGCCGGTATTTCCCGATCTCGCAACAAGCGCACCGTCAGACCCGTGCATATGGTGCATGCCCGGCTCATGGTGTTGTGCGTGGGCTGGAGCCGCGACCAGAGCGCCAGCCACAAGAATCATGCACCAAATGAACTGTTTGAATCGATCGCCAAACCGGTTGGGACGGGATGATATTTGCATGCTTTCCTCCTTTGTTTGCGAGCCCTGAAAGATTTCCACTAATTCAGTGCACATGTTGAGCGGGTGGCGGGAGAATTTTGGACTCTCTATTGAGAACTCGGACCTGCGAGATCAGCTCGTCGGAATTTTGCCAACCACTTTCGTCCTCCTCTTGCAACCAGCGCGCACGGATGTATCCGAACCTGTCGATTAGGAATTCCATGGAATGTCTTCCCATTTCCAAACGCTTGGGATCTCCACGATTTGTAGTGCTCCGGGAGAGTAGATCGTAACTCTCTCTAACCTCTTGTGCTCCATGCCGGACATTCGGGACGCCCGCCGCCAGCTTTGCGTCCGGCGACACGATAATCGCCCACAATCGTTCTTTCCGGAATCTTTTCTGCTCAAGGCGCAGCTGTTTAATGCGCATTGCGTCGGGCTTTTCAGGAAACACGAGCAACACATTGCTTTGCTCACGGAAGTCCTTCAGCTCCCTCTCCGCCCCATTCTCGTCCTCTAAGAAAAAGTTTGGAGCCCCCAGCCACGGATGATCGGGTACGATTTCAGGCGACAGGAGGCGCGCCTGAAATCCCTCTGAAAACGTCCGCAGGAAGTTGATCACATCCCAGCGGGCCTGTTCATCCAATACATCAGCAAATCCGGGCATGCCGCTTTTTGGAATTCCATGGCTAAGCCACCAAAACATGTCGCCGGCCGTGTGCAGCGCAGTATGCGGTTCGCTCAAATTCGCGGACGGCTTGGGAAGGGTCGATGCCGCCGGACCATCGCCAAGCCCTCCGCTGCCGTGGCAAGCCGCACAATTCTGGGCAAATAGACGCTTTCCATTGGTTATTGATATCGTCGAATAGGCAACCGACGGGCGGCGGTAAGTATCGGGATAGGCTTGCACGGATATCTGCCACAGACCGCCTGCGACCGAAATAACGGCGGCGGCGCCTGCTGCAACTGCTTTTACCTTTTGCGGCTTTCTCAAACAAACGAGTAGGCCCCAGAAGAGTGACAATAGTGCTAGTGAGAAGGCGCCCGCCGCGATAACGGGCGTCGGCCACGCCGGCCACGTGGCTTCGATCGAAAAGCGAAACGGCAGCCACCAGATGGGCTGATCATGTCGTGCTGGTATGACTGAAGAGAGCGCGGCTGCGCAGCCGACGGTCAGAACACCGCAAAAGAATTCAGTTGCTGCCCATCCAGCTCCTGCAAGAAAAGCCGCGGGTTTTGCTCCTACGGTTTCCATGACGGGTAGGAAGCGCGTGCGAATACGATTGGCCACCAACAGGATGCATGCAAGCAGAGCAAGCTTCGTTATAATTAGTTGACCGTAGGTCGTGCCAAGCCACTCGCCAGCCGAACTAGCGGAGCTAAACGCGAGCACCAAACCTGATGCGACGACGACGACCACGAAACCGATTGCTAGTTGGGAGAAACGTCGTAGCGTCGCTGCGACATAGACGCGCCGAGTCTCCGTGGAGGTGACAGCGACCGAAGCCACCAGCCAGATCCAAGCCGGTAAGGCCCCAAGCCAAGCAGAAACCGCGAGCACGTGAAGTTGATAGGTCGGAACGAGCCAACGGCTGTTGTCTTCCCCGGCGGCGTGTCCAGCAAGTGGACCAATCAGCGCGATCAGTGCTGCTGTCCCGGCTGTCACGATTGAAGCTAAACGTTGCTGCTCCCTCGACCAGCCGCGAATTAGGATCGCTGTCGGCAGCAGCAAAAGAAGAGAGAGCGCTAATCTTGCAAGCGTGATCCGGCCGTAATGTGTGTCAAATCCGAATCTTTCCAGCGTCTGGCCAGCCGCTACTATCTCCGGTAGTGCCATATCTGTCGCAATCGCGACTTGAGCGATAAATAACCCAGCGGTAGCAAAGAGGTGAATGCCGGCCGCCCAGAGAAAGCTCACCTGCACTCGTCTTTGCCAAGCGGCAAGGAACGGATCGGAAGACGGCGCTGCCAGCAACAGAAAGAGTACTCCGCCTATGACCCATGCAAGCGCAATGTCAGCGATGGCCTTGCACAGAGCTGGAAACAATACCGTCATTCCGCATGCCTAACGTTCCTCGACGGTGAACTGATAGCCGTAGTCCACCACATGCCCGTCTTGCGAGAGCACGCGGTAATGAACTGAATAGCTGCCCGGCCTCATGTCAGATACTGCCGTTACCATGCACTTCGGATCATTGCCTGCTTTCAAATCGCCGAGCGTTAGCGACTGACCGTTGGCGTTCTTGAGCTCCACTTTCGAAAACTTGAGCTCTATGCGTTCGTTGAAGCACAGTTCGATCTGCTGCGGCGAATAAGCTAACACTGCCCGGCTCGCGGGATCGGACTTCACGAGAGCGGCATGTGCAGAGGCAGCCGTCGGCAGGCACACGAGGCCAACGCACAGCAACGTGATGCCAAGCGCTGATACCGGACGCCTGCTTGCGGACGAGAGTTCTTTTACCGTCCCTTGAATCAGCCTAGTTCGCGCCCTGCCGGTGCCGGCGGTCAAGTTTGACGTGCCAGCATGACCGAGTGACGGCCCCGTCGCTACTCGGATGTAATCGCTCTTGTTTCCGTGTTTTTCGTGAGACATGAGTGTGACCTTATTGCCGGACAGCGGCCGACAAAGTGCTAGCCTAGCTTTCCTTGCGCAACGTGGAGTACCAAAACAGGGCGGCCCCGGCTGCCAGCGTTCCTAGAACGATTGCGAAACTGTCCCTATATCGGACCCAAATCCCGTTGCCGTAACCAACCGAAAACGGAAATCTCGATACGTATTTCGGTCCGTCGCCGACTGTCACGAGGCCCACAAAGCGCCCGGATTCGGGGAACGTGTACTGAAACGATAGTGAGCCTGTCGGATATTGTTTTGGCGGGATTCGAAGGACGGCCTCGCTGTCTACGTCGTTGCCGGCGTCTCGCAACAACCGCACCTCGATGGGCAGATCACGTAGCACATCGCCGACGGCATCCAAGACGATGACCGTGCGGCCGATTTCCGGAATGTCCTCGCAAAATTCCTGATTCCCCTGCTTGGCCGGCTGGTATCCGGTAAAATGCATCATATAGGGCCCAGCGCGAAGCTTGCACACGTCTTTCTCCATCGAGACTCCCCCGTGTGCAATCGCTGGCCGCGCCGCACCGCAGTCTAGGATGAGGAGCAAAGATGGAATTCCAAGCACTGCGGCTTTTACGATGTTCAACCCGCACCTCCTTTCGGATTCTCAGCCGTGCGGTTGTCGGGATCGGTGAATACAGGGACCATGGGGCCGCTGACGTTTGAGATTGTCCGTTTGCCGTGCTCGTCATAGAAGAACAACAGTCCTCCCAACGTGTTGTCCGGATCGTTGATCAGGCTACTCAAGCGCTCCGTCTCCCATGCCGCGTCGGTCGCTTCGATATCGACTGTCTTCGTTTCACCCGGCTTGAGCGGTCGGCTGTCGCTCACCTTAAGCCCATTCGGAGGAAGCAATTCCTTGGGGTAATTCGGATCCACCGTCGCCATTGCCTGGCTAACCTCATGGTTGATGAAGCGCTGATTGGAAGTTAAGAACTCGCCAAGCTGTGCTGAGGTGCTCCCATTGTTCGTCAGTGTCACGTTCATACGAAGCGAGCGGCCAGGGACGTCATAGTTTGACTTTTTGACCACAACTTTGACCTGCTCAGGCACTTCCGGTAGGGGCTCGACTGTTGCGCGGGCCCCCTGCAGCGGCACGGTCCTTGGATAAGCGGTGTCGGTCGCCTGAAAGCCGAAGAATACGATGAGAATCGTCGCCACGAGTAAACCGGCCCCAAATAGGCGATCGGTGCTGGTAACGAGCTGAGATCGATCGCCGCCTTTTTCCGTCAACGCGCGAAAACGCGGCAGCAGGAGCGGCCGGCGCAACCACCAGACAAGCCACACGATGGCGATCGCAACCCACAAGCCATGCCAGAAGAACACCCTGCCAAGGCCCCAGGTTTCGAGATTGTCGATAGTCTCGCCACTGAGAGTTTTGATTGGAAGCTTGAAGTCGCTTTCGTTCCCCGTCACCGTCAGCCAGTTTCCCGGTCCGAGCAGCGGCCCGGCTCCCATCACGTTGATCATCGGATGGACGTGATGGTGGCCTGGCACTCGTCCTTTGAGCACTGTTTTGAATTCATAGTCCCGGTTCAACTCCAGTTTGGTGGACTGAATTGCTGGGACGCCATTAATGTAGCTCTCGGTTCGGGCTAGCACCGGGCCCGGCGTCCCGTTTCCCAGAAAGGCCGCTTCGGGAAGGGGTAGGTTGACTGGCCAGATCGGGAAGAGTCGGAACTTGCCGGTGACAACGATTTCACCGTTCACGGGAATTTCGTTCGTGCTCCACTTCACATCGTAAAAATGAGCCGTCCGCATCCGCAGAAACGGCTCCTGATTGCGCTCACCATGCGCCAGAGCAGCATCTGGGACGAAGGTCAGTATTCCGATCTGCATGATCGCCGCCGCTGCCGATAAGATTACACGCACGCATGAGCTTTTGCGGAAACAGAATGTTCTCATTTGGAGTCCTCCACAGTCCCAGCAGGATCATTCGGCTGCGACGAAGCGCCCTTGCAGGCTGGTGCCGTCTATGGCTTTTTGGGCTGTCTCAGCTGGCTGATCCTTATCGGTGAGGCCCATAAAATTTTTCAGGGTGTTTGGCGTCGTTACCACACGAGCGAGGAGCATTCCGATATGCCACCACGCCAAATACATCAGTATGGATACGAACGCCGAGAAAAAGGAGGCGATAATGGCTGAGTGGCCACCAAAAGTTCGAAGCGTGCCCCGCTCTATCAGCCGGATATACTCAGGCAGGGCGGTGCGGGTGAAGGCATAGCTGATGTAATCACCCACGGAAACAAGCTGCCCCATCACTTCTACGGGTAGCCGATATGGCGCCAGCCAAAACCAGTTAGCCGGGTAGAAAAGCAGTGCGAATGCAAAGGCGCCGGACATCGCCGTGAACAAAAAATTCCCGGTCAGCAAAAGAGCGACATCGAGGACTAGTGCGCCAGGTATCAGCAGCGCTGGAATGACCTCGCTCATCGGAAAGTACGACCACAGGTGGAAACCGAAATATCGATTTATCCACTGACCGAACAGGAGACAAACGACCGCAAATGTAGCGGCGATTGGAAGTCTAAATTTAGTCCAAAACACATACTGCAAAGCTGCAGGGAATGTTATGGCCATAATTGGAGTCAGGGTGACCCACCACTGTCTGTCTTTCCAATCGATCCACATATCCCAGTCCCCTGCGGTCAGCATGTAATGAAGGTGGAATGCGCCGGAGACGGCCAGAAAAAGGATGGCGGCGACGAGAAGGTCAAACACTCTTGAGATTCTTGCTGACTCTTTAGGCCATTCGAGCCCATACAGTTTCACAGACGTTCCTCCTTGCATGGCTTCCTCCTTAATTCTTTTACCGAGTTGAGATCGACCTTCCTGGAAACCGACGCCCGACATGTTTACAAGACGGCATGCTTTGCACATGCCGGGCTGTCAGCGATTAATGGTTCATAAGCGGTTTCAGCGCTGGGTGGCGACCGAAACTTCGTCCTCTCGGGAAAGCCGCCCGATCACTTCAAGCATGTGCATCGCGATCTGGATCAGGAGCCCACCCAAGGCCAGCACACTCCAGCCCATCACGACAAAACCCCAGTGCAAGGGATAGGAGAACACCTCTTCCATCAGGAAGAAGGCATGGCCCCACTCGTTGTAGCCCAAGTTCGGCAATATTAGAAACGGACCTACAACCGCGAGCACGAATGGAATTGAGATCTGCGTTGCGAACTTCGGCAGCCTCGTCATCGCGTACAGAAATGATCCCACGCCAAACAGCACGTAGAGTGGCATGGTGCCGTAGAACAGCACGATGTGACTCGGCGTGAAGCTTGTATCCCGGACCACAACCTGATGCCATGAGGCGTCCTGCTCGGCAAAGAAGCTCGTAGCGAACCAGACGCAAAAGGCATAGACGAAGATGAACAGGACCAGATTGAAGTAACGCCGGAGCTCTTCCCGCGGTTTGAGCGCGCCAAGATTGCGGTCTCGCGTGAACCATAGATACGCCCAGGTCACCACCCAGAGCAAAGGGATGACGCTAAGCTCAACCTTCAGCAACGTCATCCAAGCGGCATCGAACGCGGGCTCAGTCGAATCCAGGCCGGCACTCCAAGCATAGACCTGCTGAAAGATGCGCCAGAACACCATCAGCGCTAGCACCGCCAGAGTGACTCCTGCTGCAAGTTTGAAATTCGCCAACGGCTGAGTACGGTCCTCAGCGGCAGACTTGGCGTTATCAGTCATCGTGATCGACATCTTGTCTCCTCCTTGAGAATGCCTAAGGTGTAGTGTTGTTTTGCGAGGGTAGTGCTCACTCCGATCGTTGACCGCAAGGATAGGATCTGTCTTCAAGCTCCCAGCTTTCTGGTTACCTCCTTGCGAACGGCGCACGCATACATGTTGATTTCGAGACCGACCGGTATTCGACGATTTTTGGGGCTTTCAGCTCATATCGATTTGCTCCTGGCTAGATGAATGCGGCGCAAAAAGTCGCGAGGACACGAGGTCCTCGCAGTGGGGGAGAACTCACCGAGTGCGCTGCAAGTGCTCGGCGAAAAAGAAACCCATGATCACGCCATCCCTGCCACCGCGCGCTGTGCCATCACCCTGATGAGATTGGCGCGACAATCCGACGATCCGCAGGAATATGATCCGACTCTTGCCTCGCCCGCTGCTGCTCTTGCAAAGCAGCGTATTGATGCATCCAAGCGTCCGTATTGAACGATTCGTTATAGTTGGACTCCACATCACTCTCCCTAGATGAGGTAAATCTTCATAGCTGACCCGGAGCTAAGCCGTTCGCTCAGGTCGACGACCGCAACAAAGCCAAAAAACGACAGTCCTCCCCCTTCTCTCTGTTCGCTCATTACCCGCACCCTCCTTTTGAAAGAGCGGTGCGGCACGTCGGGTTTGAACCTGGCCCGTATAGACGCAAGACGGTCCGCTTTCATCTCAAACGAGCCGTCCTGCTCCGGCTTCAATTTGGAAATTGGCCGCGCGTTCGGTCTCAGGTTACAACCTCACGCCACGTACGAATCAAGCCTTGATGGCTGTAGCGAGGCTGATTGAGGCAAGTGTCGAGAAAGCGGGTTCGCCTCGCGCTTCTTTCGTCGGAATCCGCAGAGGATCATTAACTTGAGGCTCGACGCGTGCACATACCTCAATCAGCCTCGCCATGACCGGCAGCAGCGTGTGGCCGCCGGCGAGATGCTTCGAATCTTTGCCCTTGGCGAACAGGCTCGCGCTTCGTCGACCGAGGAGGCGCGATGATAAGTGGTCTGGTACATCTCCGTTGCTCCCTCTTTAAGCCGAGTGGATCGTGCGTCACACCCGGTCCGGGGTCGCGGGCATTTCCAGGTTGCTCTTGCCGATCGCATCCGTGATCGCGTTGATCACGGCCGCCGAGGCGCCGATCGCGACCGCCTCGCCGCAGCCCTTGATGCCGAGCGGAATGACCGGGCACACGTGGTGTGGCTGAGCTTGAACGACGGCAGGTCATCGGCGCGCGGCATGGCGTAATCCATGAAGGAGGCCATCACCGGCTGGCCGTTCGAGTCATAGACCGCATGCTCGAGCAGGGCCTGCCCGATGCCCTGGGCAAGGTCGGCATGGACCTGGCCGTCGTCGATCATCGGCCAGCGATGATCTCGCTGAGCGTGCCGCCGGTAGGATCGTGACGCGCTGCTGTCGTTCTTAGACTTCCCGGCGAGTATTGGGGTCATTTGCGCACCTCGAACCCGATCGAAAGCGTGTTCGCCACGGTGCGCGCCACCGAACGGTGCATAGCAAGGGAGCGCTCTCACCGAACACCGCCAGACTGATGGTCTTCAAATTGATCGGTGCCGCATCGAGGACTTGACGTCGGCTCAGCGGCGCAATCACCCGCCGAGGGTCATCGCAGGTGTCAGATTCACTGACGGCATCGAGGCCACCTCTATGCCCGAACCACGCCGCCTGATCGGGCTCGTCACCCAAATTCAACATAGCTCGCTGTAGATGCCTCTGTTACTGAAGATCACGGACAGTTAGCGAGCAGAAGAAGATTGTCGGGTTGAATGTCGTCCGCCGCCGTCTTGATGTACTTTTGCCCATCGTGCGTGGCCCACACCACATCAACCCTGCGGCCGTTTTCTTCGACATAGAACTCCCATTCGTCGCTCTCGATATCTTTGATAGCCTGATCGATGGATCGCTTCCACGGCGTCCCGTCGGGGTTAGCTCCCCCAACATGTGTGATTCTTTCGTGAGGGTTCTTTCTGTCCGTCTTGTTGACGTAGCGAATGCGTGCGCGTTTAGCCATTCTCGTCTCTCCTAATCTCTCCTAAATCTGCAAGTCCTGAGGGACCAGCATAGACCAATGGTTGGATTCGGCTGCCACCAATCCTGGTAGGTGCGGTGCACGCGCTCACCCCGATTTCCACCGCTCCGACATCTGCGCCGCTCCCCTCCACCCTGCGCCTCGTCATTGCGACCGCCCCAACTGGCGGCGACTTCAACCGATTTGATGTCGCGACGCAGGCGATCGTGGCCCCCGTGAATGCTCGGGGCCATGTGGCGTTCTATGCAAGCGTCGTTCACAGCAAACAGACGGAAGGGATATTTCTTGAAGTGGGCTCTCGCATCGTCAAGTCCGCGGCGGTCGGGGATTCAGTACCTGGGGGCGGTCTACTGTCGGAGTTCGCGAAGCATCCCACTCCGTCGCTCAACAGCGCCGACAAGGTCGCCTTCGGGGCCGCAGTGAGCGGCGCTCGTGCGTCGGAGGGTGTCTTCCTCGCGGGCGACGGCGCGCTCAAGGTTATTGCCTTGAGCGGAAACGATGCGCCGGGGATGCCGACCGGCACGTTCGCGGAGTTCGACACGCCGATCTTAGCTTTCCGAGAACAAGGAGAGCAACGGCAGTATCATCAACGTCGGGATAATAGTTGTTAGCGCGTTCGAAGGCCCACCCGCCAGGGCGCACATTCTTGATCTTAACAGCCCAGTCTCCAGGGACGAGAACCTGCTGATTGAGAGCCCATTCCAACGCCTTGCGAACTTCGGTCTTGTCTGAAGATACACCAGCCTCGTGGAGCGCAAGGATTGCTAACAAAGTATCCCAAACCGGAGATTCGCTCGCCTGAATATGAGTGGCGCCATTTCGCTCATAGCTCCAGTGTGCGCCCAGCGCGCCGATCGCCTTGGAAACCACCGGGTGGTCTTTGCTGTACCCCTCGTTAATCAGTGCGATCATTCCATATATCCAGGGGGGTTGGATACCTCCCCACGCACCGTCCGCATCTTGATGCCGGATCATCCATTCGAGGCAGAGCTTGATCGAATTCTCACGGAAGGGGATCAGCTTCAGTCTCTGCGCCGTGTGAAGGCCGCGATCAATCTTCAAAAAGAGCCATTCTAGCGAGAAGGTGCGCGCGCGCTTCGCCGGAATCGAAAAGTCGAAATCCTCGTAGGTACTTGGAAAGAGCTCTTCGAGTTTGCTGCCGCCAGGGAGCGGCCAAACAGGGGTGCGGGCCGCTACAACGGTGAGGGGCACCATGGTCGCACGAGCCCACTGAGCGAAATTGTGAATGTTGAATGGAAACCAAAGCGGCAGCCGAATAATCTCTGAGGGCAGATTGGGCGTATGCTCCCAAGGCCAAGCGCCCACCATAGCAAGCCAATACCGCGTGAACACGCGGAGGTTTCTAATCGCGTCGTGCTCCAGGATCCATGCACGAGCCCGAACCAGTTCGTTGCAATTGGGATCAAATCCCTTGGCCCGCAGCGCTGCGTAGACCTCCACCGTCGAGTTGATATCGCCATCCGGTGCGCCAGGGTATGTTTCCCAGGAGCCATCGGGCCGCTGTCGTTGCAGCAGAGCCCCGATGATTTCCTTCTCAGAAGGCAGCTCGAAGCCAAGAATATAGCTAGCCAGCAACCACTCAGCCTCGATGGTCGAGTTTGACCCGACCATACCAACCCAGAATCCGGACGAATCTTGAGCTTGCCAGAGCCAGCCAACCGCCGCCTGGATCGCCTTAGACAGCCGATTGGAGTGAGGTCGAACGATCGACGGATTTTCTAAGTGGCTGAGATTCATTGTTTTTTTCTGAGATGTGATTATGAGAGCTGTACACCTAGAGCATGAAGCGAGGCCGATTGCTTCCGCGATCATCGCCGCCCGGACTTGATCGATCGCCCGATCGGCGGCGCCCAGAAGCAGCACTCCAGCATCCGACGTCACCAGGCCAGCATCGAAGACCGCTTCCACAGCCCGGCCTTCCACCACTCCAAAATCAAACCGTTCTGCGCTACACTCTGTTCGCATCGGGACATTCCTTGAATCATCGCAAAGTCCTTCTCGCAAAAGAACTTTCGCTGATTCGCGCCCCGACGCGCCTCAACACTGTGAGAAGTGCGGGCTAACTTTGGCAGAAGCTCCACTTATCGACGCGGGATTGCTGTTCAGACAACCGAGACCATCTCGCGCCACAACTGCGCCGCCCGCTTGGCTTCTTGCCCTGTTCGCGTTCCCACAGCGAAGCGTCAAAGCGCATGCCTGCGCCTGACGACCGTGCTTTCCAGCGTGGTATGCCGACATACCAGCGGCCGCCGCGCTTGCCACTGCTTCGTCGTCCAGCGCATCGCTTGCGATCTGGCCGCCATCACGCGCCACGTCCCAAAGGTGAGGCTCATCCTTTGGCTGGTATCTGTCGGGCTCGCCGTTGATGGGGCAATGGGGCCCATCATAGCGCCTCGCGTCCCCGTAAAAGCGCAACGCGAGTTCCAAGTCGGCAACCCGATGAAGTAACACAGTCGCTTCCATCGCGATGAGGTCGGCTTCTGTCATCTTGGGTCGGTTGCACCTTCGTGTTTGCGCGGGAGCACCGTTTGATACTGCGATCATGTCAAGTTCGCGCAGGCGATCAAGCGGCACTCCGCGTCGCCACCGCAGCTGAAGCCAAAAGTGAGCAAGTGATCGTCTCACCGGCGAACGACGTCAAGGATGAGCAACTGGGCCGGCAAGTCTTCACGCTCTACTCCAGTCTCTCCCGCGCGATCATTGCGGACCAATCGCGCCCTTGCAGGGAACCGAAGAAGGCGCGTCGCAGTTCGATGCTGGGCTCTTTCCACACATCAGCGCCCAGTGGGCAAAGCTTGCGCGCCACCGCTCCCGCATCTTCCAACCTCGCGTGTTTCGACGCCAAGGCCCACTTACCCGGCCTGGGCGTGCGCGCGTATTTGTATATTTGTATATGTCGAACATGCGCTATCTCCGCGCTAACAATTAGTGCTTCGTTCTCGCCGCCCGCAACCTATGACGACTGGTAGGCCAACAGATTGAGGGGCTTCCACTCAAAGGAGCAACTGCCGCGCGTTGAGAACACCGCCATATCTAACCTAATCATTGATGCCTCGCTCCCCGATGCTGAACCCATGAACAGGATGATACCCGGATAGGATCGCATTGCGTTGATCACGTGGATTGTTTGATCTTTTGGTTCAATGCGGGTCGCGTGCGACCACCCCACTAGCCACCTATTCGATCACGCTTGATCACGCCCGATCCTCGTGACACATAACAATAGCGCTTCTATCGCATTGCGTACTGTGGGCGGCTATGGCAGCGGTTAGAGGGATAGAGAACGGCCTTCCGCTCCCAGCAAACGATCCCCGTTTCTCCCCGACCGATCCCAGCTGCGGAACAGTGGAAACGCCATGGCAAGCTTGACCGACACCGCGATCCGACATGCGATGAAGCGCGTCGAACTCAGCCGGAGACAAGAAAACCTTGCAGATGGCGAAGGCCGCGGCACCGGGCGTCTCGTCCTTGTCCTCAAGCCGATGCCGAAGCGTGTGACCGCTGAGTGGATGGCGCAGCAATGGCGACGGTAAACGCCTTGGGTGTGAGGATCGGCTTGACGACGCGCCGCTAATCAATCCGGAGACGCCGACTATGATGGCCAGATATCCCGACTGGCGACCGCCATTTGCGAGGGCTTCTCTGCGAGAGCAGAGACGGTGATTCTGATGCGCAGCTCAACGGACAGCACGCCGCGCATGTGGGGCTTGCAGCTTCGGGAGAGGATCGGCTTCAAAGAGCGACCGTGTCACTGGTGCCCGGCAAGCGGCTGCTGAACTGCTACTCTTGCCGCAAACATAAACACACTTCGCCGCCGGCTGGGCGGCCGCGGTGTCTCCTACTTGCGATACTGAGCCGGAGGCTGCGGGTTGTTGGCCGGATTAGTATCGTGCTTGGACAGTCGCGCAATCAACTTGCCGCCGACAAGGGGTTGCAAGTCCGCTTCCAGAGCATCAGCGAGCGGCTTGGCATAGACTTCATTGCCTTCGACATAGAGCGTGAACGCCTTGAGGTATTTCGCCTGCTTTTCTGCATTCTCGATCGTCGCTTTCGTCCAAGCGTAAAGCGGATAGTTTTCGGTACCTCGTTTCTCGGCTTCGGCCACATACTCGGCGAACGCATCGAACTGGCACTTCATCGACGCACGATGTTTAGCGAGGATGTCCGCTAGCGGCTTGATCGCTGCATTGTCGGGATCGGCGCGCGCCAACCCGGCGAGCTCCTCCTCGAGATTGATCCGCACCTGGCATTCCCATTGCTTGTCCATCACCGGCTTCCCGAGGCCCTTACGAGCCCGCCTGTCGGCTATGAATGGTCAACTTGGACCGACGGTCTGGTGAATTGGTCAAGGCCATCGAAAGGCATCGAGCCAGAACTCGGCGGTTTTCTGGGATGTTCATCATCGTCATGTGGTCACCCGGAACGGCCACGGCGTGAATGGCATCTGGACGCAAAACCCTGTCCCAACCCCGTAAGGGCGAACTTGCTTCCTGACCTATTGAACCTCGTGCACGACGGCTGCGGACAGGCTCGTTGACATAAAACTGGTTGATCTCGATTCCAAGAGGTGGCGGTTCATACAAGTCCAGTGCCCTTTGAAACTGCGCGGCCTTTTCGTAAGTCAGAAGAAGGCTTTCTAGATCACGATCCAGGGGTACCGCCCCAATTTGCTGTGCCTTTTTAATCAGTTGGCCGATCGAGCTGTTTTCAGCAAATCGTGCTAAGAATCGAAAGCTCTCATCTTCCAAGAATTCCAAAGAATCCAGTAGCAGTTCCCGTACCATTTGGGTCAGCGATAGGCTTCGTCGATTTGCAGGTAACGCAGTATCCATGAAGGCCATGAACGACACAGCTTCATTCAGATTCAGTAAGTGCTGCGCAATTGCGTAAGCCAAGATTGCCCCAGATGAGTATCCAGCAAAGCGATACGGTCCATGTGGCTGAATCCCTCTAGCTGCCAGGATTACTTCCGCGGCTATGGCCTCAAGAGTTGGGGGACGTATGTCGTCGAAATGCGGCCATGCCAAAGCATAGACCGGACAGTCTACGTCCATTTCCTTCACGAGGGGGAGGACATAGGAACAATCGCCCAACCCTGTGGGAACAAAGAAGAGCGGTGGCTGTGATCCCGTTTCCAGAACGGAAATCACTTGCGGACTGCTGGGCTGTCGCTTCAATTGAATCTTCGATGCAAGCTCGCTCAGAACAGGGGCTTGGAAGAGGTCGGCAGCGCTAAACGTCAGCCCAGCTTCTAGTGCTCGACTGATCAGCCGCACCGCCAACAGCGAGTGGCCGCCGAGCGCAAAGAAGTGGTCGTGGCGTCCGACCCGCTCAACACCTAGAAGCTCGGCCCAGATCGTTGCCAGCGCGGTCTCGATGTCGCCTTGCGGCGCCTGGTAGACTGCGCGCGCATACGCCTCATCTTGCGGCGCCGGCAGCGCCTTGCGGTCGAGCTTGCCGTTCGGCGTCAGCGGCAGCGCCGCCAGCTGCACAAACGCCGATGGCACCATATACTCCGGCAGCCGCGCACTTAGGTGCGCGCGCAAGGCGCCGGCAAGATCGGCCCCCTCAGCTTCGGCCGCATGTTCGGCCGCCGCCACGAGATACGCAACGAGTCGCGGCTCGCCCGTCCCATCCTGGTGCGCCGCCACCGCCGCCTCGCGCACCAACGGGTGCTCGGCGAGCCGCGCCGCGATCTCGCCGGGCTCGATGCGGAAGCCGCGGATCTTCACCTGATCGTCATTGCGGCCCAGAAACTCCAGATTGCCGTCCGGCAGATAGCGCGCAACGTCGCCGGTGCGGTACAGCCGCGCCCCAGGCTCAGTGCTGAACGGATCGGCCCAAAACCGCTCCGCCGTCAGCTCGGGCCGGTTCAGATAGCCGCGCGCAACCCCCGCCCCGCCGATATAGAGCTCGCCCACCGCGCCAAACGGAACAGGCGCACCATCACCGTCCAGCAGATACACCTGCGTGTTCGCGATCGGACGGCCAATTGGGACAACTGCCCCGCCAAACCTAGTGCGACAAAGCCAAGCCACCGCATCAATTGTCGTCTCAGTAGGCCCATAGAGATTGACAAGTGCCTGCGACCCAAATTGCAACCATCTGTTGACTAACTCTTTTCGGAGGAGCTCTCCACCACAGAATAGGTAGCGCAAAGAAGCGATTTTCTGCTGCTCAACGTCAGCGACTGTAAGCAATGCTGAAAGAAGCGACGGAACCACTTGCAGGACTGTGACTCGGTAGTTGTGCAATAGATCTAAAATGGTTCGAATGTCTGATTGCCGGTCGAGAGGAAGAAGGATCAAACGTGCTCCAATCGATAAAGCTGTCCATAGCTCCCACACGGCAGCATCAAAAGCGAAGGAAGTACGCTGTAAGAAGATGTCCTGGGCGGTGAACTGGAATTGATCGACCTGCCAGGTCGTATGATTCACCAAGCCGCGATGCTCGACCATGACCCCCTTGGGGGTGCCTGTTGATCCCGAGGTGTAGATCACATAGGCGAGATGGCGCGAGATCAGGCCGAGCGCACGCGGGTCCGGATCCGACGCCGGCAGATTTGCCCATTCCGGCGTCGCCGCCAGATCCACCACCGTCAGATCGAGTAGCGCATCGTCGCCCAGCGCCGATCGTCCCGCCGCATCGGCCAGCAGCACTCGCGGCGCCGCATCGTCGAGAACCTGCTTGAACCGCGCCGACGGATAGGCCGGATCCAGCGGCAGATAGGCGCCCCCCGCCTTGAGGATCGCCAGCAGCCCCACCACCATCGCGACGCTGCGCGCAAGGCAGATCGCCACCGGCTGGTCCGGTCTCACCCCGAGTGCGATCAGATGATGCGCCAGGCGGTTGGCCCGTGCATTGAGCTCGCCATAGCTCAGGCGTTCGTCCGCACAGACCACCGCCACCGCATCCGGCGTCTTGGCGACCTGCGCCTCGAACAGCTCGTGGATGCACTGCTCTGAGGGATAAGGCGCCGCCGTCCGGTTTAGCTCCTCCAGCAGATACGCCCGTTCGTCGGCCGGCAGGATATCAATCCGCCCGACTGCTTGCCCTGCATCGGCCACCATCGCACCCAGCAGCGCCAGCAGATAGCCCCGCTGCCGCTCGATGGTCGCCTGATCGAACAGCGCCGTGGCATAGCCCAGCGTTCCGGCGATCGCCTCGCCATGCTCGCCAAGGTTCAGCTCCAGATCGAACTTGACCTGATCGTACCCATCCCCCGCCGCCTCCACACGCAGCCTAGGAAGGTCGAACGCCGGGGCGGCGTTGTTCTGCCAGGCCAGCATCACCTGGAACACCGGCGTGTGATCAAGACGCC
>NZ_JBANAZ010000269.1:0-551 GCF_059803455.1 Bradyrhizobium sp. UFLA05-108
ATTAACCCGGTCGGTGGCGAACAAGCGGCCAGTGTACCCCGCGATGCGCGATGAGGTGAAAGAAAAGTCAGGTTTGTCTTACGCGCCCCCGACGGCGGCGATCACAGCCCCCGCGAATCGACCCGCGAGGCTTCGCCCCAGGGGTGATAGCCGAGCCCGTTATAAACGAAGCCGCTGCGCTCGTAGTAGCCTTCCAGATCGGTGCACAGGTGCAGCTGCGGGAAGCCCAGCCGGCGGGTTTCCGCCGCCACATGCTCAATCAGTTTGGCACCGTAGCCCCTGCCGCGCTGCGTTTCTTCTACGTAAAGCGCGCACAGCCAGGGATACAACTCCCCACGGCTGATAAAGTCGTTGGTGATGAGCCCCGCGCAGCCGAGGATTAGGTCATTTTCCATCAGCAGGTACCACTGCGGCAGCGGGTTGGCAGCGCCGAGGCTGCGGTTGATGGCGTCTTCATACATCATCAGCGTCTCTGCCGTGGCCCAGTGCCGCTGAAAATACGCAATGGCGCGCGGCGCCAGCCCGGGCGCTTGCCGCACCGAAATCATGTC
>NZ_JBANAZ010000270.1:0-550 GCF_059803455.1 Bradyrhizobium sp. UFLA05-108
TGGCCTGCAACGGCTCCGCCGACCTTCTTCCCCTGCGGCTGCGCCGCATTCCTCGCGCGGCAACAAGCTCGGCTGCCGCCGTCCTCCGCTGACGCTGCGGTCCTTTGGATGCAGTCGGCCGGTCCGTCGCCTCTCGACCGCCATCGAGGCCGCATCGGGCGGCTTCGGACAACTCAGGAGATACGACAATGGCTCAGATCGGCACCTTCACCCGCGACGAGAACGGCGCTTACGCCGGGACCATCAAGACCCTCACCCTCAACGTCAAGGCCACCATCAAGCCCTGCAACCGCGACAGCGACAAAGCGCCCGACTACCGCGTCACCGCCAACGGTGTCGAGTTCGGCGCCGGCTGGAGCAGGACCGCGCGCGAGACCGGCGCCGAGTATCTCTCGCTCAAGCTCGACGATCCGTCCTTCAACGCGCCGGTCTATGCCTCCCTCGTCCAGGGCGACAAGGGCGAGCACAAGCTCATCTGGTCGCGATGAACGGCCATGGGCGCTCCGCTTCCGGCGGGGCGCCTGCCTTCCACCATCGGGATTATGCGGAG
>NZ_JBANAZ010000271.1:0-548 GCF_059803455.1 Bradyrhizobium sp. UFLA05-108
CGCACTTCGTGAAAAACATGTTCATCCGCCCGAGCGACGACGAGCTGGCTGACTTCGAGCCGGACTTCGGGGTGATGAACGGCGCCAAATGCACCAACCCGAACTGGCAGCAACAAGGCCTGAACTCGGAGAACTTCGTCGCCTTCAACCTGACCGAGCGCATGCAGCTGATCGGCGGCACCTGGTACGGCGGCGAAATGAAGAAAGGCATGTTCTCGATGATGAACTACCTGCTGCCGCTGAAAGGCATCGCTTCGATGCACTGCTCGGCCAACGTGGGCGAGAAAGGCGACGTGGCGGTGTTCTTCGGCCTGTCCGGTACCGGCAAGACCACCCTTTCCACCGATCCTAAGCGTCCGCTGATCGGCGATGACGAGCATGGCTGGAGCGAGGACGGCGTCTTCAATTTCGAAGGCGGCTGCTACGCCAAGTGCATCAAGCTGTCCGGCGAGGCCGAGCCGGAAATCTACGCCGCCAGCAAGCGCTTCGGCGCGGTGCTGGAAAACGTCGTGCTCGGCGCCAATGATCGCGTGCCCGATTTCGACGAC
>NZ_JBANAZ010000272.1:0-544 GCF_059803455.1 Bradyrhizobium sp. UFLA05-108
GCGCCTGCCAGGCCACCTCGGTGATGAAACGCACTTTCAGGCGCGAGTCAGCGTTGGCGCCGCAGAAGGTATCCACCACGAACAGACGTTTGCCGGAAAGCTGCTCGGTGACCAGGTGTTTCAGATCGGCCCACACTTCCGGGCTGAGAGGTTTGTTGTCGTTTTTGCCTTTGCCCTGATCGGCCCACCACACGGTATCGCGGGTGATGTCGTCGCGGACGATGTATTTGTCTTTCGGCGAACGGCCGGTGAAGATGCCGGTATCGACGGAGACGGCACCCAGCTTGGTGACTACCCCACGCTCAAAACCTTCCAGAGATGGGTCTGTTTCTTCCTTAAACAGCAGTTCATAGCTCGGGTTGTGAACGATTTCGCTAACGTCGTGAATGCCGTAAGCGGCCAGATCCTGAGGGGTTATACCTTTAACGCGCATGTTACTACTCCTTGGTCACAGAATTTCTGGCGGCAATTGTAGGGATCTAACGGTGAGTAACCGCGATGGGTATCAAATATTTAACGTTTTAGGCGGTATTTCGTTACGATC
>NZ_JBANAZ010000273.1:0-542 GCF_059803455.1 Bradyrhizobium sp. UFLA05-108
GTGGAGACGTTGCCGGTGGCCTTGCCGGCCGCCTTGGCGATCTCCAGCAGCGTTGGCTGGTCTTTGCCGTTCACGTCCACGCCGAGCGCACCGTTATAGGTTTTCACCCCGGTGGCCCAGGCGGTGGCCGAGGCGGCGGAGTCGGTCACGTAATCCGGCTTGTGGGTTTTCTTGTCCAGCGAGTAGTGGGTGTATTGCCCGGTCAGCGGCAGGGCGTCGATGCCCTTGAAGTAACCGCCTGCGCCTTCAGCGTAGTTGCGCGCGGCGGTGATCTCGGAATCCCCCATGCCGTCGCCGATCAGCAGGATCACGTTTTTCACCGTTTTGTCCGACAGCGACGCCTTCAGCGCGGCGGTCTGATCGCCGGCCAGGCGACGGGCGCCGCCCGGCTCGGTGAGGGGGCCGCGCGCGGCGCGCTCGGTCAGGCCATCGGCATTGGCCGAGGTTTCCGCCGCGCTGGCGGAGGAACAGAGCAGGGCGGACAGCACGGCGCCGGCGATCAGGGATACAGCAGGTTGCATGGGTAAGCTCCTTGTCGTAAT
>NZ_JBANAZ010000274.1:0-538 GCF_059803455.1 Bradyrhizobium sp. UFLA05-108
TCAATCAGGGGCGTAGCCTACCGCTCAAGCGCACGCCGCTGCGGGTGGCTTATCACACGCCTTGCCCTATGGAGAAGATGGGCTGGACCGCCTACACCCTGGAGCTGCTGCGGCAGATACCGGGGCTGGAGCTGGTGGTGCTGGATTCGCAGTGCTGCGGCATCGCCGGCACCTACGGGTTCAAATCGGAGAACTATGCCACTTCGCAAGGTATCGGCGCGCCGCTGTTCCGGCAGATCGAAGAGAGCGGGGTGGATCTGGTGGTGACCGACTGCGAGACCTGCAAATGGCAGATAGAAATGTCCACCAGCAAGCGCTGTGAACATCCGATCACCCTGCTGGCGCAGGCACTGGCGTAAAAACGAAAGGGCCGGCAAGCCGGCCCCTGTGGGATTACTGCTTCAGCTTCAGGGTGGAGATGATGCCTTCGGCTTCGGTCTGCGCCTGCTGCTGATTGTCCGCCGGCAGCGTCACCTGAATGGTCAGCATGTTGTTGTTCAGCGAGCCGATCAGAACGGAGGAATAGGCTTTTTCGCCG
>NZ_JBANAZ010000275.1:0-528 GCF_059803455.1 Bradyrhizobium sp. UFLA05-108
TAGCACTACTTTGGCAGATCGTTGATTTTGCCGTGCTTTATAGGATTCCCGAATCAATTTTTCAATGATTCATAGGTGGTCGGCTCTTGGAGGGCTGACCATGGCGGGATGGGAAGACGAACTCGAACGCTGGCTGATGCCGTTCTTGGACCGGCTGGGTCATAAGACTCGGCAGCGGATGTGTCCGCTGTACGTTGCGGGATTGATCGGTCCTGGCGATCGCAAGAGCGTTCAGCCGATGGCAGAGCGCCTTGCCACGGGCAACTACGACCAGCTGCACCATTTCATTGCGGACGGTGTCTGGGACGCGACGCCGCTGGAGACAGAGCTGCTCAATCAGGCGGACCGACTTGTCGGCGGCAGGGATGCGGTGCTGGTTATTGATGACACCTCACTGCCGAAGAAGGGTGAACGCTCGGTTGGTGTTGCGGCTCAATACGCGTCGGCTCTCGGCAAAACGGCAAATTGCCAAACGCTGGTGTCTTTGACGCTTGCGCGCGGCGAAGTGCCAGTGATGGTCGCGTTACG
>NZ_JBANAZ010000276.1:0-477 GCF_059803455.1 Bradyrhizobium sp. UFLA05-108
TATACAGCGGTCAGGCGTCCGGGAGACCCTACAGACTGGGGTTGGAACCGGCTTTTTTCGCCCCCGCTGGACGCATGCGACACCCCCAAGGGGTGAGGATAGACTCACTCCTAGAGAGCTACCTAAATACCGCGAATCTGGAGGGAACTCCCCCTGCCGAAGGCTCCGCCCGGGGGCGAAATCTTCGACGGGAAAGCCGAAATGCGAGCACTATTCAGCCGCGCGCGCCTGCAGTGAGCTCGGATTGGCCGCCGAAACCATGAAGTCATGGATGCGTGGCACGATCTCCGACTTGAAGCGCGAGCCGTTGAACACGCCGTAATGTCCAACGCCCTTCTGCACGTAATGAACGCGGCGATGATCGGGAATTGCACTGCATAGCGCGTGCGTCGCTTCGGTCTGAAAAAACGTGATGGCGCGTGCCGAGAGGATAGGCCACCGCATGCACAGCAGAGCGTATCACCGGACCCCCGCAGA
>NZ_JBANAZ010000277.1:0-526 GCF_059803455.1 Bradyrhizobium sp. UFLA05-108
TTCCGGTACTGAAGAGGCTTACAAGATCTACTGCGAGAGCTTCCTCGGGGCGGAACACCGCGAGAAGATTGAGCACGAAGCGGTCGAGATCGTCAGCGAAGTGCTGGCTTCCGCCAAGTAATCGCTTTTCTTGATGGATAAAGAGCGCTGTTTTTACAGCGCTTTTTTTATGCCTGTAATTTAGATATATCTTTTTCACGGTACGTGCTTGCGCATTTAGATATATCGATCTAGATTAGCGCTATCGACGCTGTTTAGATATATCTAAACAACCTCGTATTGATGTTCACTGTTAAGCGAGGTATCACCTTATGTTTCATCGATTAGGTTTACACCGGCATCACCACCACCATCATGAGTGCGAAGAGGGCCGCCGTCATCGCGGCGGGCGCCATCACTTCGGCGGCGAAGGCGAAGAACACGGCCGAGGTGGGCGCGGTGGCCGGGGCGGGCGTCATCGTCTGTTCGAACACGGCGATCTGCGCCTGGTGTTGCTGGCGCTGGTGGCGCGCAAGCCCAGCCACGG
>NZ_JBANAZ010000278.1:0-525 GCF_059803455.1 Bradyrhizobium sp. UFLA05-108
TGCCGCTGCTGTTCTGGCTGGTGCTGGTGGGAAGCCTGCCTACCATCCCCATGCTGTACGTTGCCGAATCCACGCTGCGCACCCGCGCGCATCTGCAGCTGAGCGGGCTGGCGAAGCGCTACGTCGGCGGCCTGGGCGCCTGGCTGATGTTCGCTTCGGTGTGCGTCAACAGCGTTGGGGCGCTCACCGCCTATATGACCGGCAGCGGCAAGCTGCTGCAATCGCTGTTCGGCCTCTCGCCGGCGCTGGGCAGCCTGCTGTTCTTCGTGCCCGCCGCCGGCGTGCTGTACCTGGGGTTGAAAGCGATCGGCCGCGGCGAGAAGTTCATCAGCATCGGCATGGTGGTAATGTTGACCGCGCTGGTGGCGGCGACGCTGCTGAAAGACACCACCCAGATGCGCAACCTGTTGGACGGCGACTGGCGCTATATGGTGCCGGTGTTCAACGTGGTGGTGTTCTGCTTCTCGGCGCAATACATCGTGCCGGAAATGGCGCGCGGCTTTGCCGACAAACCGGAGCAACTGC